>JANMHK010000533.1:0-4368 GCA_031375135.1 Sphingobacteriales bacterium
GATGGCATTTGCATGGGCATCCAATAACTTTTTAAGCCAGGCCGGGGCGTTGGTATAGTCCTGTTTGGCATCTGCGGAGTCTATGGTCAGGCGGATCAACAGGTCTTGGTAAAGGCTAGACTCGCCTGATTGTTCGGACTCTCGTCCCAGCATAGTCAGGTAATTCGCTTCTACGCGTTTGAAATCATCTTCACACTGCGCATACATCAGTCCGAATACACAATCGGCATCGGTTTTACCGTAGATATGGGGCACTCCAAATTCATCGCGGATAATGGTGACGTTACGTGATTGGTCCGCCCATTCTTTGACCTGCGCTTTGCTCTTGCAGGATGCGAGGGATTGGATCAGGGAAATGGTGATAGCGAAGTATAGGATGATACGCATGGTTCGTTTTATTCAGGTTGATAACCCCGAACATCTAAAATACGAATCATTTGGGCTCTGTTATTTGAGTATTTCTGTAATACTATTCACAATGTTTTCCATCTCTTCGGAATCATTGTTGTTAAGTAGGATGATGGTGTAGTCTTTGTCGACAAACCGGCAGATAAAAGTATGGTAACCCGGGTTGTCACCGCTATGGTAAACGACCTTCCCTAATTTTGGATTCTGGTCGATCATCCATCCGAAGCCATAATCACAGGGAAGTCCGTCTGCCAGCGTAGAAGTGGTTAATGCTTCGGCCATTGTTTTTTTACTTACGAGCTGATTGGTGTATAGTGCCCGGTCCCATTTCAGGAGATCCTCGGCTGTAGAACTGATACGCCCTGGTCCCTTGCGGTTTCCTAACCAAATGGAATAATCTGAAGCGGGAAACGAGTCAGCCCGCGCATAGATTTTTTTGTTGGGCAGGTAAACATGGCCCAATGCAAAATTTGGGATGGCTTTTTTCTCTTCGTTAGACCTGATATCGGTATTGGTCATATGAAGAGGTTTGAATATGAAGTTTCGGCTAAGCTCAACAAAATCTTTTCCAGTCACTTTTTCTGCAATGCTGGCCAGTAGAATATACCCTGTGTTGCTGTATTCGTAATCCGTACCAGGTGCGAAATGTGCGGGGCCTCCGTATTTATTGAGATAGGCGATGGCATCTTCATTTCCGGCTATTTTCGATTTGTCCCAGTGCTTATCCATCAACTCCTGATAGTCGGGCAATCCTGAAGTATGATTAAGGAGTTCTCGTATGGTAGCACCTCTGTATTTAATGTTCAGGTATTTCTCCACGTGGTCCTCAAATGAAAGTTTGCCTTGTTCTTTCAAAATCATGATCACCATGGCGGTGAACTGTTTGGACACGGAAGCCAGCTCGAAAAGATCTGTTTTTTCTAAGGGAGTAGCGGTAGTGATGTCACGGAATCCTTCTGCCCCGTAAAAGACGGGCTTTCCTTTGACGGCCACAAGGAGTACGCCGCTGAAATGATGCTGAGTATGGGCCTTATGTAAGATCCTGCCAAACTTGTTGGGTTCTTCCTCCCGAATGGAGGTAAGTGTAATGAAAGCCAGGCATAACAACAGCAGCGGTTTCATGGAATGCAGTCAGCTTATAGTGGTCTGACCCTAATTTAACGCCTTTTCGGGGGTTAGTAGTATATGGTGATCAAGGGTCCAGTCAATTTTGATGAACAGTAGCCCGGATGAACATGCTAATTCTTATCCCTGATGGCCTTGAATTCAGATCCTTCTTTCCATTTTGGGAAAGCCTCTGTGGATATGATCCTTTGGCCAACCCTGAACAATATCGATAGATCAGGTATCGCTCCTTCCATGGTCCACTTGACGGGATCAACCTCGTCAGATGGGCGATGGTAATGGTTGTTATTATACTCTTCCTTGAGCTGATGGCCGTATTCTTTTCCCTTGCCGACAACGTCAATGCCCGTTTTCATATACAAGGCGGGAATTCCCTTTTTGGCGAAATTGAAATGGTCAGACCGATAATATGATCCTGCCTCAGGCTTCGGATCAGGTGAAATATAACGCCCGTCTTTTTTCATCTCTTCTTCTGCCAGGTCCTCCAGGTCAGACTGCCCCTGTCCGAGTATGCTCATGTCAAGGGTTTTCTCCAACGGATTAACACCATCCATATTGATGTTGGCTAATGTTTTCTCTGCAGGATAAACCGGATGGTTGGCATAATATTCGGAACCTAATAATCCCTGCTCTTCTGCCGTGACGGCCAGGAATACGACGGTTCTTTCAGGTGCGGTTTTCGTACTTTTAAATTCGCGTGCAAGCTCGAGGAGGGCAGCGGTTCCGGTCGCATTGTCAAGGGCGCCGTTATTTATCGTGTCGCCAGTTTCATCAGGTGTACCCACACCCAGGTGATCCCAGTGTGCACTGTAAATGAGCACTTCATCTGGTTTTTTAGATCCGGTGATCTTGGCCATTACGTTGTAAGATTTTTTAAACTCTGCAGTTGCTTTAAGTTGGGTTGAGATATTCAACTTCAGCGAGGTGCCTTTAAAGCCAGGTTTGTTTGCCTTTACCAAAAGTGTAGAGTCCATTCCTGCGGCACTAAAGATCTTGTTTGCGGATTGCTCCGTGATCCAGCCCACTGCGTCACAAACGGGTTCGGATCTGTCTGCCAGATGAAGTTTCGACTGAGTGAAATTATTTCTGACCACGGGCCAGCCATAGCTTGCTGCATCCTTATTGTGGATCACCAGGCATCCTTTCGCGCCTTGCCTTGCTGCTTCTTCAAATTTATAGGTCCACCTGCCGTAATAGGTCATGCTTTTCCCTTTGAACAGGGTAGAGTCACCCACCCAATAACCAGGATCGTTCACCATCACCATCACCACTTTGCCTTTCACATCCAGCCCTTCGTAATCATTCCAATTGTATTCCGGTGCAACTACCCCGTAGCCGGCAAATACGAGTTCGGTTTGATCAAAACGCACTACTGAATCAGTTTTTGGCAACCAGAAGCCGTAGTCGTCTAAAAAGCTAAGTGAAAATTCTCCGGTGGACGACTTCACGGTCAATGGCATACCTGTGGTGGTGATGTTTACCATCGGCACTTCTTGCAGAAAGCTGTTGCCGTTACCGGGTTCCAAGCCCAGGGCAGTAAATTTTTGTTGTAGAAAGGCTATAGTTTTTGTTTCTCCATCCGTGAATGGTTTTCTGCCCATGAATGAGTCCGACGAAAGAATGGTCACATTCTGTTTCATGCTGTCGGCATTCATCGCCGCAACCCCGCTGCTATAGTCGGAGGAAGACTGGTTACAGGATGAGGAGAGCATGATGATGGCGTAAATGGCAGCGATGGTCTTGAAATTCGACATGGTTTTATTTTTATAGGTGTCAGGCCCTGAAGAATATTTTCTTTTTGTACAGGAAGTAGCATAAATACCATTCGATGGCGAATATGCACAGCGATGTGACGATCATCATGGATCCCCGGGGCAATGAGACAACGCCCATGAGGCCGTTGGTGATAGCAGCAATATATTCGTTAAACCAGCGACTTCCTACAATCTCAAAAAATATATAGATAAACAGGGAGTTCATACCAACGATGGTGAAGAACTTCAAATGCTTGTTGTGCTTTTTCATGTCTATCCACCAGTACACAAAGGCCAGTCCGAGCAGGCACCAGCCCAGCGATGCAAGGGTGAACGAACTGGTGGCGATTCTTTTAATAATCGGGGTAATTCCTGCCAGGTCGAGTCCATAGCCCGCGACCAGCGAGATGAATCCGCCCAGGACGATCCACTTGACGGGTTGTTTGTTGAGTAAGATTTTTCCAGCCATTGCACCAGCGACGGTATGAACGGCCGTGGGTATGCAATTGATCGCTACCCAGCCGCCCGAATTGATCTTATTCATGAGAACGAGGTCCATATAGTTGCCGAAATTATGCTGGTCCGTGAACGGCTGGTCAAAACCGGGAATGCCTGTAAAGCGATAAAGGGCTTCGGTCAATAGAAGGATAAATACGCAGAAGATGATCTGGTTCCTATAGCTCCACTGGAACACGAGGAAGGCCACCAGGGTGGTGAAGGATAATTGCGTAAGCACATCCCATAGTTTGAATGAAAGGCTGCCATCTTTTCCAACGGCATAATCCAGGACGCCCCAAAAGAAGAGCCAGCCGGAACGTTTAAACACTTTAATAAAAGCATCTTTCCACGGCACTCCGTTCTTGAATTGTTTGTCGAGCGAATAAGCCATCGCCGTGCCGGCAATGAACATGAACGCAGGTTGTATTAGGTCCCAGAACCTGAGTCCATGCCAGGGATGGTGAAACAGTTGTTGGACCATCGGATTGATGACTGAGTTTGCTGTGAGCTCATCAATATGGCCAAATAATTCAGTGCTTTCGAGGGCAAGCATGACCATGATGAATCCCCGCATGAAATCCAG
>JANMHK010000539.1:0-8999 GCA_031375135.1 Sphingobacteriales bacterium
ATGCTGCCCGTTTTAAACCACTGTTCTATCCATTCCAGGGAGCCATAAAAAAGCAGACTGGTTTGCGCTATCAGAAATTTGTTTCCGATGCCCTCAATTTTTTTAGCAACGATAAACGATACGCCGCACAAGATGCAGCAACGCCCGTCACCGGCCTGTCCGAACGATATGTTACGGACCATTTATTTCCATATCCCATTGGTCAGGATTCCCTGCTGGTATTCAGAAGAACAGGCCGGCATCTCCCGGGCTTCTATTTGTTACACGATAATGCAGAGAAAAGGATCGCTGTTAGGGATATCAGTATCGATGACCAATACAGTTACCACGAGGGCAGGCTCATCTATGCTGCCTATAACCCCGATATACGCTGGGGATGGAGAACCTATTCCGATATCATTATGATGGATCTTGAATCCGGTAAAAGGAGAAAAATAACATCCCACACCAAATACTTCTCGCCGGATATTTCCCACAATGGCCAGTCTATAGTCGCCATTGATGTTGACCCCTCCGGACGTACAGATCTCGATATCATAGATGCCCAAAGCGGAAAATCAGAAACACTGATCTCCGATTCAACCAGCTTTTATACCCAGCCACGGTTCTCGCAGAACGACAAACATATTTTTGTGCTTGTCAGATCCGCAGAAGGGAAGATGTCGGTGGTAAAATATAACCGGGAAGACAAAACAAAAAAAGCTTTGCTACCATTTACCTGGCAAGCACTTTCTTTCCCTTATGTTAAGGACCACCTGCTTTACTTCACTGCGAACCGAAAAGGCCAGGATAAACTGATGATTTGGGATGATCAGAAACAGCAATTGTTGGAAGCTACCTCGAGTTATACCGGGGTTCAACAAGCTGTCCCTTTGGGACCCGACAGTATCATCTATACCAGTAATTCTGCATGGGGTACAAGGGTATTCAAGGCTCATCTAAATGCCAGCCCTGTGCAAGACTGGACCGAAACTCCAACCGATCTATATGTTGGTGAAAGTCTCAACGGGTACACACAAAAAATAGATCAGATCGAACGAAAGGAGTATGAGATAAAGCCATATAAAGGCAGTTCTAAATTTTTTAATTTTCACAGTTGGAGGCCATATTATGAACAGCCGGAATGGAGTTTTACATTGTACGGGAACAATATCCTGAACACCATGAAGTCTTCTGTTTATTACTTGTACAACCAAAACGAAGGGTTTCATCAACTTGGATATACCGGAAGCTTTGCCGCCTGGTTTCCATGGATAACAAGAGGCGTTTCTTACACTTTTGATAGAACTGCAACCCAGAATAACAAGCAGTTCAGGTGGAATGAATTCAATGCTAACCTTGGCCTGAGTGTGCCACTTAATTTCACAGGTGGCAGAACATACTCTTTTCTTACGTTGACTTCTACATTCAATACTCAACGGGTGTATTTCAAGGACCTCCCTAAGTCGGCAGATTATGGTTTAAGTTATCTCGACAACCGGGTCGACTGGAGTATCCAGATCCAAAAAGCGCCGCAGCATATCTTTCCCCGGTTTGCGCATACCCTAACGGTCAGGCATAGAGGCAGTATTTCAGATACCGAAGCGCGGCAGCTTTTAGTGTCCACAGCCCTTTATCTGCCAGGGTTGATGAGAAACCATAATCTCGTGCTTAGCGCCGCCTACCAGGCCAGGGACACAGCTAATCAATACAGGTTCTCTAATAATTTCCCCATATCTCGTGGCTATGAAGATGTGAATTTTCCACGCATGTGGAAGTTGGCGGGAAATTATCATTTCCCCATCATGTACCCCGACTGGGGATTTGCACAGGCAGTTTATTTCCTCCGGATCAGGGGAAATGTTTTTTATGATCAAAGTTTTATTAAAAGCCTCAGGACTGGGAGAACCACGCCACTGGCTTCAACAGGAATGGAGATATTTTTTGATACGAAATGGTGGAACCAGCAGGAGGTGAGTTTTGGGTTCAGGTATTCCAGGTTGTTAGATACTGATGCTTTAGCTGTCCCGCCGAATGCTAACCGGTTCGAGTTTATCCTACCGATCAACCTGATCCCCCGTTAGGCAATACTCAAACGATCATTTTAATGTTCCGCTGAAATCCTGGATCATCAGCTTCTTGCCGTTTTTCAAACGGATGATGATATTATTGATGATGACCTGGTCGCCTGTTTTTGAATTGTCTTTAATGCTGTTACGCCAGTCTTGCGACATTAAAGGAGTGTCGTAAAAATCTCCCACACGGAAATCTTTAAAGTCTTTTTTTTGCTGCGTTTCTCCGTCTGTGAATGAAGCTACAAAAGTGTAGTTGATCCGAAACCTGGCCACAGGATAAGAAACGCCCTTATCGTCTTTCACCACCAGGCCACTGTCGATGATTTTCTTGAAAAGATCGGCGCTGATATCGGCATTCTTATAGCCCGCGAAACTGGCTGAATAGGCCGTTACCGGCAATGGCTTGGGCGCTGTTTTTTTCTGAGCATTTGTTTGCATGGCAACAACAGTCAGCAGGACAAAGAAAATGGATTTCATGGTAAAAGGATTAACGATGCAAATAAGGGGATATTTCAATTCAGGTTTGTTAAACTTTCTTCGATCATTCTGATCTTGATTTCTGCATCTGCTTTTTTCTTTTTTTCGATGTCCACCACCTCGGTTTTTGCATTCGCCACAAATTTCTCATTACTGAGTTTTTTCTCCACCGAAAGAAGGAAGCCCTTCAGGTATTCGAGTTCTTTTTTCAGTTCCTCTTTTTGAGAACCCATATCCATCGGAGTAGATGTCAGCAGATAGAACTTTTCTTTTCCTGCTACTGCGGGAATCGCATCCGGAATGGTTGAAGAGGTGATCTCCATGGTCGCCGCATTCACCTGCTTGACTAATATGTCGCCAATGATGTCGTAGGGTGCAGCGGATTCTGTCTGCACGAAAAGAGCAATACTTTCCTTCGGTTTTAACTGCGCCTTATTCCTGGCATCACGAATGCCCGTAATGGAAGCCTGAAGTAGTTTTCCATGGTCAAGGATACTGGTATCCGCTTCCTTGCTGACGGAACTGCCAAGCAATGCAATACACAGGTCGTCACCATCAACCCGTTCTCCCAATTCATGGTAGATCTCTTCTGTAATAAATGGCATATAAGGGTGGAGCAATTTCATCAGCTCCACAAAAAATATTTTGGTTGAAATGATCAATTTTTCATCGATCGTTTCTTCTCCATACGGGGGCTTCACCCATTCCAGGTACCAGCTGCAGAAATCATCCCAGATCAATGAATAAATGGTCATTAATGCTTCACTCAGCCTGAACTGGTCGTACGACTGATCCAGTTCTGTTTTGACTTGTTTAAGACGGGCTTCGAACCAGTTGACCGCGAAATATGCTTTTGCAGATTCTTCTTCGTTATAGCGATAGTTCACGGGTGTTCTTTCCTCCCACATTTTCACCAGCTTAAGCGCATTCCAGATCTTATTGGAGAAATTACGGCCCTGTTCATTAGCCGATTCATCCCAGAGCAGGTCATTGCCCGCAGGGGAGGAGATCATGATTCCAAAACGAACAGCATCGGCTCCATAGCGGTCTATCATCTCCAGCAGGTCAGGAGAATTGCCCAGGCTCTTGCTCATTTTTCGCCCCTGCTTATCCCTTACAATGCCGGTAAAATAAACCTGTTCGAATGGTTTTTTGTCCTTGTACTCGTAACCGGCCATGATCATCCGGGCTACCCAGAAGAAAATGATTTCAGGGGCGGTCACGAGGGTTTGGGTTGGGTAGTAGTATTCGATTTCGGGATTACCAGGATTTGAATATCCTTTGAATACTTCGATTGGCCATAACCAGGAGGAGAACCAGGTATCCAAACAATCCTCATCCTGCCTGATGTCCTCTATCTTGCCATCAGGATTCTGTTGCAGATAAAGTTGATAAGCCTGTTCTTCATCTTGCGCCACAAATACATGTCCTTCCTGATCGTACCAGGCCGGGATTCTGTGTCCCCACCAAAGCTGGCGACTGATGCACCAATCCTTGATATTCTCCATCCAGTGGCGGTAGAGATTTTTGAATTTTGCAGGATGGAATTTGATATCATCATCTACCACAGCATTTAATGCAGGGCCCGATATTTTTTTCATATCTACCCACCACTGCAATGAAAGCCGGGGTTCAACTACAACGTCCGTTCGCTCGGAATAGCCCACCTGATTCGGATAATCTTCGATCTTAACTAAATGCCCTGCGGCTTCCAGATCAACCACAATTTTTTTACGGGTTTCAAAGCGGTCAAGGCCCACATATAATTGCGCGGCTTCACTCATGGAACCATCATCATTCAATACATCGATCACTTCCAATTTGTGCTTCTGCCCTAATTGGTAATCATTCATGTCATGGGCAGGCGTGATCTTCAATGCTCCTGTTCCAAAATCCATGCTGACATATTCGTCGGCGATGATCGGAATCTTCCTTTTGATCAGGGGTACGTAAGCGAACTTGCCCTGCAGGTGTTTGAATCGTTCATCATCAGGATGCACGCATATGGCACTATCTCCCAGGATAGTTTCTGGCCTTACTGTAGCTATCGTGATGTATTCCCCTGAATTGCCTTCCAATTCATAACTGAGGAAATATAATTTAGACTGGGTGTCTTTAAAAATCACTTCTTCATCACTCAGGGCTGTTTTTGCTTTTACATCCCAATTGATCATCCTTTTACCCCTGTATATATATCCTTTCTTATAAAGGTCATTGAATACTCCAATCACTGACTCGTAATAGTGAGGGTCCATGGTAAATGAGGTGCGATCCCAATCCAGGCTGCATCCCATTTTCTTCAGCTGCTGTAAAATGATCCCGCCATATTTCTCTTTCCATTCCCAGGCATAGGTCAGGAACTCGTCCCGGCTGATTGATGATTTGGCAATGCCTCTTTCCCTTAACATTTGCACCACTTTTGCTTCCGTGGCGATCGATGCATGGTCCGTCCCCGGCACCCAGCAGGCATTTTTCCCCTGCATCCTTGCCCGCCTCACCAGGATGTCCTGGATGGTATTATTCAGGCAATGGCCCATGTGTAAAACGCCCGTCACGTTGGGAGGTGGGATCACCACGGTATATGGCTCCCGACCGTCCGGTTTGCTGGAGAAATATTGCTTGTCCAGCCAGTGCTTGTACCATTTGGATTCCGCTGAAAGATGCTCAAAATTCTTGCTTAAGGCCATTTCCATGCTGATTAAGGCTGCAAAGGTAAATAATCGGGTGGAAGCAGGGGGCTGAATTCCAGATTATTAGGCTGCCCGCTGTAAAATGTGCTAAAAAAAATTTGAGAATTAGGTTACGGAGTACTTACATTTACAAAGATCTTTTCTCCCTCAAGAACCCGGAAAGACCGTTTCCATACCCCTGAAACCCTTAGCCCTCTATCCACGATTGTTAACTTTTAAATTTTAGGCTATGCGGAATCTCGACTCATTCCATTTGAAAAGCGGTGTCAAAACCACCCTTATTGTGATTGCTTTATATGCAGCGATCATAACTATTACCTATCTGGCCTGGTAAATTCCGGCCTGAAATAGTTGTTCATCAACTCATTCCTTTTTAATAAAAGCGGATCATGTCCGCTTTTTTTTATGTGGTAAGGTGAATGCGTGTTGCAAAGCTGTAAATTTAAAGGGTGTATGCTATCGTTGACATAGAAACCACAGGTGGTCATGCTTCTTCCGGAGCGATCACGGAGGTAGCTATTATTTTGCACAATGGCAAGGAGGTGGAAGGTAGATACCAGACACTTGTCAATCCGCAATGTGCTATACCCCGGTACATCAGTTCCCTCACCGGAATCAGTAATGAAATGGTGCAAGATGCCCCGGTTTTCGAACAGGTTGCCCCGCATATTTTTAACTTGCTTTCTAACAGGGTTTTCATAGCCCATAATGTCAATTTTGATTACTCTTTTATCAAGCATCAACTGAAGCTAAGCGGGTTCCAGTGGGAAACGCCTAAACTTTGCACGGTGCGGATGAGTAAGAAGATCTTTCCCGGCTATACCAGTTATTCGCTCGGAAATATTTGTCGTGCGCTGGGCATCCCTATTACGGACAGGCATCGTGCTTCCGGCGATGCAGAAGCCACTTCAAAACTCTTCCATCTCCTGTTGGAAAATGATGTCGATGGCCAAATGGATGCTATGTTGAAGAAAGGAAGCAGGGAATCTTATCTGCCCTTGCATTTGCCCGTCTCAGATGTTGATCTACTGCCACATGCCCCCGGCGTTTATTATTTTCATGATCAAAAACAGAAGATCATTTATGTTGGTAAAGCAAAGGATCTGAAGCAAAGGGTGACGAGTCATTTTTCCAACAATTCACCTTCAAGAAAGAAGCAGGAACTGATGCGAAATGTGCACCGCATTACCTTCACGTTAACGGGTACCGAATTTACGGCCTCGATCCTGGAAAGTCTGGAGATCCGAAAACACTGGCCCGTTTTTAACACCAGCCAGAAACGGATGGAATTCGGATACGGATTGTTCATGTTTGAAGATCTGCAGGGCAGGAAAAGATTATGCATCGACAGGTTAAGAAAAAATACAAGGCCACTCAGCAGGCATCCACTTTTAACTGATGCCCATAGAGTGCTCTGGAAAATGGTGCGCTCCCATGAGTTATGCCCTGCTTGTTGCTTCCTGCAGAAACAAGGGCAGTGTGAGGAAGGTTGTAAAGGGGTATGTACAGGACTGGAAGATGTGCAGACCTACAACGCCAGGGTGGATGAGGCGATCAATGAACTCCAGCTGGAATTGCCAAGTTTTGCCATCATGGAAGAGGGTAGGGAAGCTGGGGAGAAGACCTGGTTGTTGATGGAAGATGGGCGGTTTTATGGCCTGGGATTTTTGCCTGCCAGACAGGTGATCCGCAACAAAGAACAATTGAAAGAACTGATCACGCCGTATATGGGAAATGAATTTGTACGTCATTTTATGCTTCAATATGCAGAAACCCATCCTGCCAGAAAAATGGTTTGGCAATAGTGTATAAAATCAGCAGGACCAATTTTTTTGTTAGCCTTCATCCCATTAGTTTCGCAGCCCCTTATTAAAATTAAATAAATGGAATTCGTACAAGATATTGCTGCATCCCTGAATATCCGGGCTGCCCAGGTGGAAGCTGTTCTGTCACTATTTGAAGAAGGTGCCACCATACCTTTTATCGCTCGTTACCGGAAGGATAAAACAGGCGCCCTTGATGAAGTGGTGATTGCAAACATTCAGGAAGAAGCCAAAACCAGAAGGGAATTTGCTGAAAGAAAAATGGCCATTGAAAAAAGTATCAACGAGCAGCAGAAAATGACGCCCGAATTACAGGCGAAACTCAACAAAGCCCTGACCTTATCGCAGTTGGAAGATATTTATCTACCCTATAAACCCAAGCGAAAAACAAAGGCCTCAGTTGCCCGTGAAAACGGACTGGAACCCCTTGCTGATCTGTTGATGGCACAAGGCGATACAGACCCTGAAGAGGCCGCCAAAGCCTTTCTGAACCAACAGGTGACCTCAGTGGAAGAAGCCTTACAGGGAGCCCGCGACATTATTGCAGAAAATGTGAATGAAAATGCAGAAGTGCGAACCTTACTACGCCGGTTGTTTGAAGACAAAGCGATGATGGAGAGCAAACTGGTCCCCGGTAAGGAAACTGAAGCACAGAAGTACAAAGACTATTTTGAATTCTCTGAGCTGATCAAAACCATCCCCTCACACCGTACTTTGGCGATCCTGCGTGGGTTTCTGGAAGGTGTGTTGCGTATCAGCATTGCGCCAACAGAAGAAGACGCCATCAACAAAATAGAGCATCATTTCATTAAGGCTTCTAATGTATCTACACCGCATATTCATAAAGCATTAAAGGATTCCTGGAAAAGACTGTTACAGCCTTCGTTGGAGACAGAATTCCGGACCATGCTGAAACAGAAAGCGGATGAAGATGCCATTCTGGTGTTTGCAGAAAATCTGCGGCAGTTGTTGCTGAGCAGTCCCCTTGGAACTAAGAAAGTATTGGCCATTGATCCGGGTTACAGAACCGGCTGTAAAGTGGTATGCCTGGATGAGAACGGCGGACTTTTGGAAAACGCGTTGATGTTTGTGCACGAGCAAGGCCGTGCTGCCCAATCTGAACACCTGATCAAGGATCTCGTAAAAAAATATGGCATCCAGGCTTTTGCTATTGGTGATGGCACCGCAGGCCGGGAAACAGAGCAGTTTATCAAGAAGATGGAACTGGGCCTACCTGTGTTCCTGGTAAATGAAGACGGTGCATCGATCTATAGTGCCAGTGAAATAGCCAGGCAGGAATTCCCCGAGCAGGATATTACAGTACGCGGTGCCGTTAGTATCGGGCGCCGGTTAATGGATCCGCTGGCCGAGCTCGTAAAAATAGATCCCAAAAGTATCGGTGTTGGTCAATACCAGCATGATGTAAACCAGTTGAGGTTGAAAGAAAAACTTGACCAGACCGTAGTGAGCTGTGTGAACATGGTAGGTGTTAACCTCAATACGGCAAGCAAACATCTCCTGGCTTATGTAAGTGGTATTAATTCTTCCATTGCAGAGAATATCATCAATTTTAGAAACGAGCGTGGAAAGTTCAACAGCAGGAAGCAACTGTTGAAAGTGTCCAGGCTGGGAGATAAGGCCTATGAACAATCTGCGGGTTTCCTGCGCATTAAGGAAGCCGAGCATCCGTTGGATGCAACCGGCGTTCACCCTGAAAGCTATCCTATCGTAGAACAGATGGCCACTGACCTGAAACTGGAGCTGAAAGATCTGATTGGAAACCTGGCCCTGGTTAACACCATTGACATCAAGAAATACATTACGCCAACCGCGGGTGAGCATACCCTGAAAGATATCCTGAACGAACTGAAAAAGCCGGGGCTGGATCCCCGCAGCGAAGCCCAGCAATTTGAGTTTGCGCAGATATTTTCCCTGGAAGATGTCAAGGCGGGGGC
>JANMHK010000007.1:0-15239 GCA_031375135.1 Sphingobacteriales bacterium
TTGAGATAGGGTTGATTTGCATCGAAATGATCCTGGATGGCCAATAAGATCATATCCCGTTTTTCCTGAGTGAGCTGATAGGCGATCATTAGTCTCGGTTTAAGTTAGCTTATCGCGACAAAGTTGGTGTTAAGGGACTAATCTATTAACTAAAAAAGACTCTGCATAAATAGTAATATTATCTTCTTATGATTTATTTTGTTTAAACTTTTAAGAATAAATAGTCTACTAAATTAACAGACTGCTTTGGCAAGGAAAATGCTGCATCTATCTTAATACCCTGTTCGTGGTATCCACATTTGTTTCTCGTTAAGGATTTTGATGGAACACCTAGTGATCACTCGTCACAGCAGGTTAGGATCTGGCTGCAAGCCTCAACAATCGTCTCTTCGCTCATCAACAATGATGGCGATATTCGCATACAATGAGGTGCAAACAAAAACCAGTCTGTAAACACCCCCGCCTCAATGCATCGATCAATGATCATTTTATTTTCTTCAAAAGATTCAAACTCAACAGCGATCAGCAAGCCCGAACGACGCACTGCTTTGATCTTTTCATGCTTCAATAATTGCCCGATCAATAATGAGCTTTTTTCAACTTTGGGGGGAACATTTTCATCAACCAGTACTTTCATAGCCGCCAAACCTGCAGCACAACAAACCGGATGGCCTCCAAAGGTGGTGATATGCCCGAGTATGGGCCCGTACGACAGCGAATCCATCATTTCCCGGGAAGCTATAAAAGCGCCCAGTGGCATGCCACCGCCCAGGGCTTTTCCCAACAAGAGAATATCAGGCACGATGCCGTATTGCTCAAATGCCCAAAGGGAACCGGTCCGACCGAAGCCGGCCTGAATTTCATCCAAAACCAATAGAGCGCCAGTTTCCGTGCATCTATTCCGCAGAGCCTGCATCCAGGCAACGGATGGTTTGTTTACGCCTTTTTCTGCCTGCACCGTTTCTGCAATCACCATCGCTGTTTTATTTGTGATGCTGGCAAGTGCTTCCTGGCTGCCATACTCTTCGTGGTCTATGCCGGGCAATAAAGGCCGGAAAGCATTACGCCAGTATTCATCCCCCATTACACTAAGCGCTCCCTGGGTTGAACCATGATACGAATGATTGAATGAAACGATGCGCGTTCTTCCTGTGATCCTTTTGGCCAGTTTCATGGCCCCTTCGGTGGCTTCACTCCCGGAATTGGTGAAATAAACGGAATTTAGATTTTCCGGCAAGTGCCGCGCAAGGTAGGTTGCGTAATCCACCTGGGGCGACTCAACCAATTCCCCATACACCATGAGGTGCAGGTACTGGTCTGCCTGATCCTTGATGGCTTGCACTATTTTGGGATGCCGGTGTCCAATATTACATACACTGATGCCCCCGATCATGTCGATATATCGCTTGCCGGACCTGTCCCACATAAAAGACCCTTCCGCTTTTACGATCTCCAACCCCAGCGGTGCAGGAGAAGTTTGGGCAACATGACTTAAAAATAACTGGCGCTGGTTCATAAAAATTGGCTAATTGGCTCATTAGCTTATTGGCTAATTGGGCGTTAGATGCTGAATTAATTTTCTTAGTGCTCGAAATTAATGATTAGGAAACAGACATCTGCCCAATTAGCTGGGAACTACCTTCCTGCCGCGGACAGGAATCAGTAAATTAGCCAATAAAAAAAAGATATGTCGACGATTCTCCCGGTAAAAGGTGTTTTCCCAATGTTTGGAAATGAATGTTTTATCGCCCCAAATGCCACAATCGTGGGTGATGTTGTTATGGGTGACCATTGTTCCGTCTGGTTCAACGCGGTGGTTCGGGGGGACGTAAATGCCATCAGGATCGGGGATAAAGTGAATATTCAGGACGGAGTTATTATTCACTGCACATACGAAAAGACCCGCGTTATCGTTGGTAATAAAGTAAGTATAGGTCATAATGCCATTATTCACGGTTGCACCATAGAAGACAATGTATTGGTGGGGATGGGTGCCATTATTATGGATAATTCAGTGATCGGAACAAATTCCATCATTGCTGCCGGTGCAGTGGTTTTAGAAGGGACCATTGTTGAACCTGAAAGCATCTATGCGGGAGTGCCCGCTAAGAAAGTGAAATCGATCTCCAGGGAGCTGATTGAGGGAGAGATCAACAGGATAGCAAATAATTATATAACCTATAGCAGTTGGTTCAAAGAAAGCTGAGTGTTCAAATTCAGCTTCTTACAAGCTGAAATCATTAAACACCCATAAATACCTATGAGATTTTTATGCACGAAGGCAGCGTTAGTAATCCTCTTAATGTCTTTTCTGAACAGCTGTTCCCAAAAATCCGGTTGCCCAAGCAACGGAAAAAATGTAGGCGCAGAGCGGCTGATCAGTGGAGACAAACTACCAAAAGCACCCAAGTTTAAATCCTGAACCGTATAAAACAAACCCCATGGACCTTACCCTAAGAAACGATTATGGCTGCACTGAAGCAGTTATCGCAGAAAACTGCGGGTTCGACAAATTCTACAAAGTGGCAGATTTGTTGGCCGACAAGATCAAGATCAAGTTCACCAATAAAATTGATGACTCAGACACATCGTACTGGGATTTCATTTTTAAAGGTCACAAACTCACGCTTCACTACAACATTTACGACGGCGTTTCTATTTTTCCAAGGAACTGGAAAGATGCTCCGCGTAAAGACAATGAAGCGGTGACGGAACTGGCCAGAATGCTGAAAACTGTTTAGTTCCCTTTCAGTAGCTCTTCTCATCTATGGAGTCCAGTATCGTACAATAACTCACATAGCGGTCGATGCTGATCCTTCCGGATTCAACGGCCGACTTAACTGCACATCCTGGTTCATTCATGTGGAGGCAGTTATTAAACTGGCATTCCTGTATCAGACCCCTCATTTCCGGGAAATAATGAGATAACTCCTGTTTGCTGATATGTACAAGGCCAAATTCCCGGATACCAGGTGTATCAATGATCTTTCCGCCTTCAGGCAGGTCATACATTTCAGCAAATGTTGTGGTGTGAAGTCCTTTCCCACTCCAACCGCTTACGTCTTTGGTTTTCAATTCCCGTTCGGGCAGCAGCAGGTTAATAAAGGAAGATTTGCCAACGCCTGAATGCCCACTGATCAAACTGATCTTATCCTTTAATAAAGATTTTACTTCATCTACGCCATCACCAAGTATTACACTCATCAGAACTACTTTATAACCGATCGCTTCATACATGTCTTTCAACTCTTCGAACTTATTCTTTTCCTTTTCCCTATACAAGTCAGATTTGTTGAAGATGATCACTGCAGGCACATGATAGGCTTCACTGGCCGTGAGGAATCTGTCGAGAAAACCTTGAGAAGTTCTGGGTTCGCGCAAAGTAGCCAGTAAGAGACATTGATCGAGGTTTGCGGCAACAATGTGGTGCTGCATCTTGTGGGAGGGTGATTGCCGGTTGATATAATTCCGCCTGTCGTGCACTGATGTTACCATCACAGTACTTTCCAGTTCATTCTCGGGTTCTATTTCAACGATATCTCCCACCGCAATTGGATTGGTAGAGGTTATGCCTTCAATTTTGAGCACACCCTTAATACGAGCCTGGTACATTCTACCATCATCCCCTTTCACTGCATACCAGCTGCCTGTCGACTTATAAACTAATCCCTGCATAGAAATTGGCGAATTGACTAATTGGCTAATTGGCTAATTGGCTAATTGAAATTAGCACATTAATCACACTATCACATTCATTCATCACATTCAATACATTTATCACATACATCAGATTATTTCAGATCATGGCGTTTAAGGAAACTTTCGAAACACCGTGTACTTAAGCCAAACCTCGAGGAGTATAAAGAGCAAAGCCGCGAGGGCAAAGGGGAAGAATTTTTCAGTATATCGCCTGGACGTATTGATCTCGATCCTGGTCTTTTCCAACCGATCAATCTCGTTATAAATACTTTTCAAACCTTTGTTGTCACGGGCCCTGAAATATTTGCCACCCGTTTCAGTGGCAATTTCGGTAAGCAATTTTTCGTCAATATTCACCTTCTCCTGTTGCATCACGATACCTCCGCCCGGGGTTTGAACAGGAGTAGGTGCAAACCCCTCTGTACCTACGCCTATCGTGTATACCTTAATACCAAGAACCTTGGCAATTTCTTTAGCAGTTTTGGGATCAATCATACCCCCGTTATTCTCCCCGTCAGTCAGTAGTACAACCACTTTGGCCTTGGTTGTGCTGGTTCTCAGACGATCAACACTGGTAGCCAATCCAGACCCTATAGCGGTACCATCCACCATAAAACCACCACGAATATTATAGATCTGCGCGCTTAACATGCGATGATCTGTAGTGATTGGACACTGGGTAAAACTTTCACCGGCAAAGATCACCAACCCTATCCGATCCGTGGGTCTCATATCCACGAATTCCGCGGCTACCTGTTTGGCGGCCTCCAGCCTGTTTGGTTTGAGATCCTGCGCGAGCATACTTCCGCTAACATCTATACATAGAACAACATCAATACCTTCTCCTTCCGTTTTTCTTTCCTCATAAGAGCTCTGGGGCCGGGCAAGTGCCACAATCAGACAAGCAATAGCGAGTAATCTGAATAAGAGTGTACTATGCCTCAATGCTCTTTTCCAGGAAGCCGTATTGTGAAAACTTTTAAGGGAAGAAACCTGCATTGAAGCCTGCTGCCTCAACATTCGACTTACATACCAGCCCCCGATCAGCGGCACAAGCAGCAGTCCGAATAACAATCCCGGATAGGCGAATTCAATACCCTTTAAATATTCGCTGATCACGCTATTCGTTTTTTCCTGTTAATTTCTTCGATACCCATTTTGATTCGTTCAAAGGATACATTAGATTCCGCTAGCTCAGAATTATATTTCGCAAACTTCACTGCATCCGTGATCCTCATCACTTCTGCAGTGCTGCTGAACAAGTCGGCAGGCAAAAGTTCTTTTGTACTTATCATGATCTCATCAGTGGTCGATTGCATAAGCGGTTTCCCGGATATCCTTGACAGGTATAGCCTATACACGTCGTATAAAGCGGAATAGTAGGTCTTGATCTCGCCTTTTTCATTTGCTTTTTCCTGCCGGATCTTCTTCAATGCTTCCATGGCTTCCTCATATGCGGTGGACCTGCTCACGGGGGGCACTGACACCGCTTTCACTCCTCTTCGCTTCCACCAGTAATATGCGCCGGTTAATATGAGGCCCGTGACAAAAACAATGAGCAGCCATTTCTTCCAATCCATTCCCACATCGTCCACGTCCTTGATTTCCTTAATATCGTTATAGTCATTTCCCTTTAAAGGAAGACTCAGTACACTAACCCGAATAGAATCTGTTCTAAACGCCTTACCCTTTATCGTGATCACCTGACGTGGAATTACCCAGCTTCCGGAATCGAAACCTGTCATGGTAATTTCCTGGGTGTATATGAGTCGTTCACCTGTACGAACGCTATCAATCCCATTCTTTCTTACCAGTTCGAGGTGATTAAGCGTATCGGGTAATTTAGGGAATACCACCGGTCGGTCATTGGGACCGGTCACTGCTTTGATGGTCAGCACAAACTGCTCGCCCAAAAAAATACGGTTTCGTGTAACCGAAACCGAAACAGCTGGTGATTGCGCTATAGATCCCAGATGAAGAAAAACACCTGCGATAAGAAATATAAATAACCTCGCCCTTTTGATGTACATGTTACTTCCGCTGGGTAAAGAATTTTTGCAGGATCTTGACATAATCCTCGTCCGTTCTGATATATAAAAGATTTGCCCCGGCTTTTTTGAAACTGGTTCTGCAAGCTTCCTCGTTCTGATTAAACTGCATAGCATAATTATACTGAACAGTGGCATCGTCTGTGTCCAGCCATTCCGCCATACCCGTCTCGGCATCCTGCACCTGCACAAGTCCGATCTTAGGCAGCTGCATATCCATCTTATCATACACTTTCACTCCAATCACGTCATGCTTATTACCGGCGACGCGTAAAGCGGTATCATACTGATCAGTCATGAAATCACTGAGGATAAAAGCAATGCTTTTTTGCTTCACTGAATTGGTAAAAAACCGAACGGCTGTATTAAGATCAGTACCCCTGCTTTTCGGCTCCATCGTCAATAATTCCCGAACAATATACAATACATGGTCACGGCCTTTTTTAGGCGGGATATAAAACTCGATCTTGTCGCTGAAAAAGATCACACCTACTTTGTCGTTATTGTTGACTGCAGCAAATGCAAGCACCGCACAAACCTCTGTGATCAGGTCTTTCTTACTGGCATGAACGGTACCAAACAATGAGCTCGCACTAATGTCCACCAACAGCATAAGCGTGAGTTCACGCTCTTCCTCAAACATCTTGCTATAGGGGTGGCCAAAGCGGGCGGATACGTTCCAATCAATAAAGCGGGTATCGTCACCGTGCTGGTATTCCCGCACTTCTTTGAACAACATGCCGCGGCCCTTGAAGGCACTATGGTATTCACCCGTAAACAGGTGACTGGTGAGCTTCTTACTTTTGATCTCGAGCTCCCGGACTTTTTTCAATATTTCCGCGGTAGTTAGCATCAGGGTACCTGCACTGTTCTCAAAATCTCGTCAATCACGTACTCGCTGTTTACATTCTCTGCTTCTGCTTCATAGGTCAGGCCGATCCTGTGACGCATCACGTCCTTCGCAATGCTGCGAACATCTTCCGGAATAACATAACCTCGCTTATGGATGAAGGCGTTCGCTTTGGCTGCGAGGGCCAGGTTGATGCTGGCCCTGGGCGAACCACCATAAGAAATAAGGGGCTTGAGTTTCTCGAGCCTGAACTTTTCGGGTGCCCGGGAAGCAAAAACGATATCGAGGATATACTCCTCTATCTTATCATCCATATAAATTTCCCGAACCAATTCCCTCGCGTGGAGGATCTCCTGGATAGACGCTACCTGGTTTACGACCGTACTGGCCTGCATCCCGTTCACATTTTGCCTGATGATCTGTTGCTCTTCACCCCTGCTTGGATAGTCGATGATCACTTTCAGCATGAACCTGTCTACCTGGGCTTCCGGTAATGTATAGGTTCCTTCCTGGTCGATCGGGTTCTGGGTGGCTAGCACCAGGAACGGTTCATCCAATTTGTAAGTACTATCGCCGATGGTCACCTGCCTTTCCTGCATGGCTTCCAAAAGGGCACTTTGCACTTTTGCGGGGGCGCGGTTGATCTCGTCAGCAAGGATAAAGTTTGCAAAGATGGGTCCTTTACGAACCACGAACTGGTGCGTCTGCTGATTGTAGATCAGGGTTCCGATCACGTCGGCCGGCAATAGATCCGGTGTAAACTGGATCCGGCTGAATTTCGCCTGAATGGTTTGGGCCAGCGACTTGATCGCCAGCGTTTTTGCCAGTCCGGGCACACCCTCCAGCAACACATGCCCATTGCTTAACAGCCCGATGAGCAAGCGACTTACCATTTCATGTTGTCCAACGATAACCCTGGCAACTTCGGCTTCAATGCGATCAATAAAGCCTGCCGCCCCATGGATCCTTTCATTCAAGGCCTTGATATCTTCAGCTGTTTGTATCATGATGTTTAGATGTCCTTCTTTGATCTCTCATAGCAATAGCAATCTGCCTGCCAAGATTCCATTAAATAATGCGCTTTATGCCTAATTAGCTAATTTTTCCCAATTAACCCAGGTATTTCGCTACGATCGGGAGCCTTCTTCCAACCCCGAATGCCTTGGTGCTCACCCTGATAATCGGACAAAACTGGTTTCGTTTATACTCATTGGTATTCACCATTTTCAAAACCCTGCGAACCAGTGCCTCGTTAATATCCATGTCGATGATCTCGCGCGGGCCCTGCCTTCTTTCAATATATTGGTACAAAACCTTATCGAGTATTTCGTAATCGGGCAAACTATCGCTGTCTTTCTGACCCGGACGTAATTCAGCTGATGGAGGTTTTACCAGAATGTTTTCGGGTATCGCAGTGCCATTCCGGTTTATATACCTTGCCAAGGCAAATACCTGCATCTTATAAACATCTCCCAATACACTCAATCCCCCTGCCATATCCCCGTAAAGCGTTCCATAACCTGTTGCCAATTCACTCTTGTTGGAAGTATTCAACAGGATATAGCCGAATTTGTTGGCTATCGCCATGAGCAAATTACCCCTGGTTCGGCTTTGTATGTTTTCTTCGGCTATGCTAAAGGGTGAGTCTTTAAAAACGGGCTTCAGGGTAGCCAGAAAACTTTCATAAATATCTTTAATCGCGAGGATCTCGTGCGGGTTACCCAGATTCTTACTCAGTTCAACAGCATCCGATACGGAGTGCTCTGATGAGTAGGGAGATGGCATCAGTACGGCCAACACGTTTTCTTTCCCCAACGCTTCGCATGCTAATGCCAGCGTTACTGCACTATCGATTCCACCACTACTTCCAAGGATCGCCTTGGCAAATCCCATCTTCGAAAAATAGTCCCTGATGCCCAAAATCAGCGCCTTATGGATCTGCGCAATATTTGATTCCCGCGTAAGATATTCAATCACTCGTTCAGGATCGTTCATCTTTCCCACCCGCATGTCCTTATCAAAGAGACCGAGATGTATACTGCGGTCTACCTCTTTCGACGAGGCACTATGATCTAGGTCGATATTGGCCAGATAATAATCTTCTTCAAAATATTTCATCTCACGGATCAGTTCGCCATTTGCAGAATAGACCAGACTGCCGCCGTCAAATACGATCTCGGTCTGCGATCCCACTGCGTTGCAGTAAACGATGGGAAGATGATATTTCTTTACATTTTGCCGGATCACTTCCTTACGATCTTCATCATGATCATAATCAAATGGTGATGCAGAAATATTCACCATCAATGCGGGCTCCTGGTCCATGAGCATATCCATGGGGCAGATCCGGTACAAAGGATTATCACCCATGTTCCAGATGTCTTCACAAATGGTGAGGGCGATATTCACGCCTCTAAAGGGCACAACCTTCCATTCCATGCCCGGCTCAAAATATCGGTACTCATCAAATACGTCGTATGTGGGCAGAAGGGTTTTGTGAACCACAGCTTTCACTTCCTTTTCATAAAGGAACCATGCCGCATTAAACAGGTCCTTCCCTTCAGGCCGGGGGTTTCGCTGGGGTGCTCCCACAATCACGGCAATGGTGTCTGCATGGGCTTTGATCTCGTCGATGCAACGATAACACTGATCGAGAAAATCTGAAAATTCCAGGAAATCGCGTGGTGGATAGCCACACACACTCAATTCTGAAAACACGACCAATTCAGCACCTTCCGCCTTGGCCTGCCCGATGGCACGGATGATCTTTTGTGTGTTTTCTACAAAGTTGCCTATGTGGTAATTCTGCTGCGCCAGGTAGACCTTCATACTGCGAAGTTCATGAATTGTTTCCTAAAATTCGTTATCCTTGCAAACCATATCCTCACCATGAGATCTATACCTGTCATCATCGTTCTGTCGCTATTTATTTTTTCCTGCAAACAAGCCAGGCATGCCCCCGATGTGTCGGGAATTAAGGTCGAGTTAAAGACCCAGCGCTTTGACCAGGATCTGTTTGCATTGGACACGAATAATCTCGCAACTTCTGTTCAGGCACTGCAGCAAAAGTACCCGCAATTTCTAGGCGACTTCATGAACAACATCCTTGGCGTTTCGCCCGCTGATCCGAACACATTGTTGATCCTGAAAAAATTCATTGCTGATTTCAAACCCCTCAAACAGGAGGCAGACAAAGCATTTTCAGATTTTTCAGGATATAGCAAAGAAGTTGAGCAGATGCTTAGATACGTGAAACATTATTTCCCCAAATATCAGCTGCCTCAGCATCTGATCGGTTTTATAGGACCTATGGATGCATTTTACGAAGCCTCCCTCGGCTGGTCGGGCGACATCATTACCAGTTCAGGTTTGGGTGTAGGTTTGCAGATGCATCTTGGTGCCGAGTCGCCATTTTACATGCAGGCAGACGGCAAAGGCTACCCAGAGTATATATCCCGAAAATTTGAGCCCGAATACATCCCGGTCAATTGCGCGAAAAACATCATTGACGATATATACCCCGATCAATCTAAAACCCTGACGTTGTTGGATCAGATGGTCGACAAAGGAAAAAGACTGTATGTGCTGGACCAACTGCTGCCGGCCACTGCTGACACCCTGAAAATCGGATACACCAAGGCGCAGTTGCAAGGCTGCCTAAAAAACGAGGGGCTGATCTGGAACATGTTTATTCAGAATAACCTGCTGTTTGAGACGGACTTCCAGAAGATCAAATCTTTTGTGGGCGAAGGTCCAACAACTTTAGAAATAGGTGAAAATTCGCCTGGCTACATCATATTGTTCACGGGGAAACGCATGGTTGAAGCCTACATGGACAAATATCCCGAAACCACGTTACAGCAGTTGCTGGATATGGATGGGCGGAAGTTGTTTGAGGCATCGAAGTATAAACCGAAGTAAGTGAGTTAGCCGGTTAGTGTGAGAGCCGGGTAGATGGGAGTAAGTGAGTTAACCGGTTAGTGTGCTGGCCGGTTAGATGGTTAGTGAATTAGAGGGTTAGTGGCTTTTCAGGGGCTTCCTTTTCCTATTTCAGGTAGACTTTCAAGTCCATGCCAATTTCCCTATTCCAGGTTCAACTTCCGTTGTCCATTTAAATTCCTTTCTGTTTCAACTTCCCTACCCTTTCCATTCCCGTTTTCCCATTTACCCAATTCCATCTTCCCATTTGCCCAATTCCGTTTTCCCATTTGCCCAATTCCATCTTGCATTTGCCCAATTCCGTTTTCCCTTCCATTTCTTTTGTATTTCCAGCCCATTTCCGTCCCGGTCTCGCCTCTTTCGCTGATTCATTTCGACTTTCGTATTCCGTTTCCGTTTTCAAATTCCCGTTACCCTCCCGGTCTCGCCTCTTTCGCTGATCCATTTCCATTTGATTTCACTGGCTCTCCCCTCTATCCATTCCCTTTTTTCACGTCAAAATCAACGGCTTTTATACCGCATTTCCGATTATAATACCATACTTCTCTCTTCAGGTCGAAGGTATATTTGATCAATGGAAAAGAAGTTTTTGGCTGAAAGGGTGGTGACTTTTTCCAAGTCAGTATTGGGCGTATGTAGTGAACTTGAAAAGATCCGTCAACTCTCCATTTCAAACCAATTGTTGAGGTCTGCAACAGCGATCGGAGCGTCTGTATACGAAGCTCAATACGCGGAGAGTCTGGATGATTTCATACATAAGATGAAACTCGCTTGTAAGGAAGCCAATGAAACTTATTACTGGTTCCGAATTTGTGAAAACCTGATCCATGTTGATTTTGGCACGAAACAGGATCTCGAAATCATCCAGAAGATCTTGAATAAAAGTATTGCAACAGCAATTAAAAGAAGAGGAAGTAAGTGAGGGAGCCGGGAAGTGAGTTAGCCAGAGAGATGGTTAGTGCATTAGATAGTTAAAGCATTTGTTAGTGAGTTGATCCGCTTGCTTTTTGTAGACCCTATGCTTGGCATACCAGGAATGGGACCGGACAAAACCGGACCAATCATAGCATCGAACTATAAAATGAAAAAGAGCATTTGCCGTAGTCTTACCCACTAACAAATGCTCTAACTATTTTTCTCACTCCCCATCTCTCCGGCTAACTCACTAACCGGTTTGTGTGAGAGCCGGGTAGATGACTAATGTATTAGACAGTTATAGCATTTGTTAGTGAGTTAATCCGCTTACTTTTTGTAGACCCTATGCTTGGCATACCAGGAATGGGACCGGACAAAACGGGACCAATCATAGCATCGAACTATAAAATGAAAAGAGCATTTGCCGTAGACTTACCCACTAACAAATGCTCTAACTTTTTTTCTCACTCCCCATCTCTCCGGCTAACTCAATAACCGGCTAGCTCACTAACCTAGGGTCTCTGCCCCAGCTCGTCCATCACTTTGAAATGGGATGCAACAGCACCGGCCATGGTGGGGAAATAATTATATCTGAGGTTGAACTTATCACAGGTGTCTTTCACGATCTGACTGATCGCGGGATAATGAATATGGCTGACCTTGGGGAAAAGGTGGTGCTCAATCTGGTAGTTAAGACCACCGCAATGCCAGGTAACCAGTTTACTTTTGGCAGCGAAATTAGCCGTTGTTTTAACCTGATGGATAGCCCACTCATTTTCAATTTTCAAAGGCTCGTCAGTGGCAGCAACAAACTCAGCATGCTCGACCACGTGGGCCAATTGGAATACCAACGCAAGGATCAGTCCGAGTACAAAATGCATGATCAGGAAACCGCCCAGCCATGCCTGCCAGCCTACGGCGGCAATCGGAACAACTACATAGACAACGATGTACAAAACCTTACTGGCCCAGAAAATAAAATGCTCCCCGAAGTTCATGGGCTTCAGATCAGTATTGTACATCTTCTTGGAAAAATATTTGATGAAATCAGACACCCACATGAAAATTGAAGTAAAACCATACAGCATGAACATGTAGTAGCCCTGAAACTTGTGCATCGGCTTCCAGGGTTGGCTTGCACACTCCCGCATGAAAGGCATATTGTTAATATCATCATCTAACCCGTCCACATTGGTATAGGTGTGATGTACGATATTATGTTTCAGCTTCCAGAGAAAGGCATTGCCGCCCAACGCATTCATACTTAACCCGAACACATAATTGACCCAATTCTTAGTTGAGTAACTGCCGTGACAGGCATCATGCATAATATTAAATCCGATCCAGGCCATTCCGGCCCCAAAACACCCGCTAAGGATCAGGCCAAGCCAGACTGGCATCGGAATCACCAGCACGCTGATGTAAATGGCCAGGGTAAGGGTGACCAGGATAGCCGACTTAATGTACAGCTGGCTATTCCCTGTTTTCCTGATGTTATTGCTCGTGAAATATTCGTCGACCGCGGTTTTCAGCGTATTGAAGAAAACCTTGTTTGTATTGTTGAAACTAACTTTGTAATGCATTGGGAAATAAACTGCTATTTGTTAAAAATACTCTTTGGGGCGTAAAGGTAGGAAAAACCCTATAAAGAGGGTTGTAAAAAGAGTTAATTCATCTTGAAAGGAACCACCATTTCGAAAACAGGAATATTAACAGAAAACTCCTTTTTTGTTGCAATGTCTTCCATCAGGTAAGTTCCATGCATTTTCCCCATCTCAGTCTTCAGATTACAGCCACTGATATACTGGTACTGCTCACCCGCATTGATCTGCGGTTGAACGCCTACAACCCCCTCTCCTTCCACCTCCCGGTGGCTGGCGTTGCTGTCGAAAATAAACCAATGCCTCCGAAGAAGCTTTACAGGATAATCGTTACAGTTCTCAATAGTAATCCTGTAGGCGAACATGTATTCGCCATTAACCGGATTACTATAGTCCGGCTGATAAAAGCTTTCTACACTTACCTTAACCCCCTCAGTAACATTTGAAACCATTTCAGCTTGGTTTATCATTAAATTTAAAAAAATAACCCGAGGTTATAATATTTTTTCCAAATACCTCTTTTAAAGCCGCTATACGAGTATTTTTGCGGCGTTATAAAAGTCAAAACACACAGGATAAAAAATTGTTTTTATGAAAATTGCTGTTGCTAAAGGTGATGGAATCGGGCCCGAAATCATGGAAGCCGTACTGGGCATTTTTAAAGCGGGAAATGTTGATCTGCAATATGATTTCGTAGACATGGGAAAATGGGTGTTTGACAAGGGATATTCTAACGGCATGACGCCGGAGGCTCAGCAAACAATCGAAACCCTGGGCATCCTGTTTAAAGGACCCATGGAAACACCAAAGGGCAAAGGTGTAAAAAGTGTAAATGTAACGGCCCGGAAAACCTGGAATACCTATGCAAATAAACGTGTGTTCCAAACCCTTCACGGTGTGGATACTGTATTCAGCAAAGCAGGCATTCCCATCGACATTACCATTGTCAGGGAAAATATAGAAGATACTTATGGCGGAATCGAGCATATGCTTACGCACGATGTTGCCCTGAGCAGACGTTTCATCACTCGTCCGGGCAGTATGCAGGTGATCAAGTATGCATTTGAAATGGCCAGAAAGAAAAACGCCAGACGCATCACCTGTGGTCACAAGTCGAACATTATGAAGATCACGGACGGACTCTTCCTGGAATGTTTTTATGATGTAGCCAAAGAGTACCCCGAGTTGAAGGCGGACGATGTGATTGTTGACGACCTCTGTATGAAACTGGTGACCCGGCCAGATCAATTCGACGTGGTAGTGCTGACCAATCTCCAGGGCGATATTGTTTCCGATCTTTGTGCGGGATTAGTGGGCGGACTCGGCTTCGCACCGTCAGCCAATATCGGTGATCATATTTGCATCTTCGAAGCTGTCCACGGTACCGCACCAGATATTATGGGTATGAATATAGCGAACCCCACCGCCTTGTTACTCAGTGGCCTGACGATGCTTCGCCACCTCGGTCTGATGGAAAGCGCAGCTACGATAGAAAATGCTTTGCTATATACACTGGAACAAGGAATTCACACGGGCGACTTTGGTGATAAATCACCAGGAAATCACTCGATCGCATCTGTCCCGTGCAGAGGCTCAGCCGGTTCGAGTTTCATGGGACAGCAGCGAGGGATACCCGTTCACTGGAGTGCAAAACGATGATCCGCTCGAACGCTGGCTGCGGGCGATTGTCATCGGAGGGCGTCACGCCATTCCGCAGGGACTCGTCACGAGTGCTGTCCGCGATGCGGCTCGTCTGAAGGTCAGCCTCCGACCCGCGGCGGCATCGATGCTGCTTGCATTGACTCAATCGACGATTGCCACAACAACAGAACTCACCGGCATTCGGTTTTCTGAGTCACCTGATGTCCTTGCAACACGATGGCTTGCTGCTTCCGTCGGCAGCCGGGCGGCGACGACGCATCTGCAATTGGGTGAATGGCTGCGGCAACTCGATCAGTGCGCACCCAGGTAGGCTTTGCGAACATCGTCGCTGGCGGCGAGTTCCGCAGCGGGGCCTTCCATTTCAATGGAGCCGACCTCAATCACATAAGCGCGATGAGCAACCTGAAGTGCCATCGCAGCGTTCTGTTCCACGAGCAGGATGGTGGCCCCCGTTCGGTTGATCTGTCGGATCACCTGAAAGATCGTCGCCACAATCTGCGGAGCCAGTCCCAGCGACGGTTCATC
>JANMHK010000011.1:0-12129 GCA_031375135.1 Sphingobacteriales bacterium
CAATGGTATATGGGTCCCGTTGTTTCTGTTCAGGCATTTACGGCCAATCGCCAGCATAAAGGAATTGAAGTGGAAGACACCGTAGTAGCCGTGTTGAAATTTGCCAATGGCGCTCTTGGCAATATTGAAGCCTCGACCGCAATTTATCCAGGTGCATTAAAAAAGATAGAGATCATGGGCACGGACGGCACTGCGGTAATGGAAGAAAGCTCGCTGATCAAATGGGATTTCAAAGACCCAAAAGATATTGATCAAAAAGTTCTTGAGTCCATGTCGGATCCAAAATCACTGCAGGGCGGTGCTTCCAACCCGGGGGACCTGAGTTTCCTCGGGCACCAGTATCAATTGGAAGATATGATGCGGGCACTTGAAAAAGGAACTGCGCCCTTGATCGATGGCGTTGAAGGAAGAAAATCTGTTGAGATCGTGCTTGCGATCTATGAAAGTGCAAAAACAGGGCGGATGGTTGCGTTGTCTTAAACTTCTTTCGCTTGTAAGTGTTTACCTATCAGCATGGGAAATACATTTTTAACAGCCGAGTGGCGTAAGCTGGCGATGGCAAATTACAGCATCGATGAGAAAAGATTGCTGAAATATCTGCCTAAAAAGACTGAGCTGGATATCTGGCAAGGCAGTTGTTATGTCAGCCTTATTGGGTTTATGTTCATGGAAACCCGGTTGCTGGGTATAAAGATCCCGTTCCATGTCAATTTTGAAGAAGTGAACTTGCGGTTTTACGTTAGGCATTTCGAGGCCGGCCAGTGGAAGCGGGGGGTGGTTTTCATTAAAGAAATCGTTCCCAAACCTGCTTTAACATTTGTGGCCAATACCCTTTACAACGAACATTATGAAACCCTGCCCATGAAGCATTCTTTCGAACACAAAAACAACCGTTTGAGTGTGGAATATCGATGGAAGAAAAAAGAATGGAATTCATTAAGTATGCTGACAGAAGACTGGTCCACTCCCATAGTACCCGGGAGCGAGGAGGAATTTATCACCGAGCACTATTGGGGATACACGGAGTCCGCTCCGGGCAAGACTTCTGAATACGGTGTTGAGCACCCGAGGTGGGAAGTCTATAAAACACTTGATTATTCAATCAATGTTGATTTTCAAAACATCTATGGTTCCGAGTTTGCCTTTCTCCAGCATGAAAAACCGGTATCTGTTTTTCTGGCCGAAGGGTCGGAGGTATCCGTGAAAAAAGGGCGGTTGTTGTGATAGGCTTTTTATAACATCTGACCGCCATTCGCCAATAAAGACTTCAGAATTGATTGCAACAGGCATTGGATGAAGGAAATTGGCTGTACCGTTAATTCGGAACAAAACTGTTCTTAACCTCCCGGTAGACGCCTATTTTCTCAGTAGTTTTAAGTACTTTGCCGCAAAACCAATAAGACCGCCATGCAAGATGTTTTCGAAAAAGTACGGGAGATGATCGCCGAGAAAAAAGGGATCGGGGCTCAGGAAATACAAATTACAGACAGTTTTGAAGATCTGAATATGGATTCTCTGGATTCAGTGGAGCTCATCAGTGAATTGGAAGACCATTTTAAAGTAAGCATTCCAAACCAGGAACTGCTTCAAATCAAAACGGTTAAAGAAGCCGTTGACAGTCTCGCAAAACTCGTTGGCAGCACCAGTAACTGATTCATTATGCAACAGGGAAGAAGAGTTGTGATCACCGGTCTCGGTATTATATCTGCCATGGGGAATACCGTGGAAGAAGTATGGAATAATACGGTTGAAGGAAGATCCGGTATAGGACCGCTCACTTCGATCGACCCTTCCCTGACCAAGATCGCGACTGTTGCTGAAGTGAAGAACTACGTACCCCTCGAGCATTTCGAGAAAAAAGAACTGGACATGCTCGACCGGTTTGCACAGTTTTGTTTATACGCAGCCAGGCATGCGGTGAAAGACTCAGGCATTGTGTTCACCCCTGAATTACAGGCACGTACGGCAGTGATAACGGGCACGAGTATCGGCGGTGAAACGCAGCACGACAAAACACTGTCGGATCTCTATCTCGAGAAAAAAGGCCGCGTACATCCATTCACTATTCCGATGATCATGCCCAATGCTGGTGCAAGTCAGGTCTCCATGGCTTTTGGACTGACCGGCCCGGCTTATACCATGACAACCGCTTGCGCATCTTCCAACCACGCCCTTGGTAACGCTTTCTGGTTGGTACGCAGTGGCATATGTGACGCCGCATTGGTTGGTGGAAGTGAAACTCCCACTACTTATGGATATCTCAAATCCTGGGAAGCCATTCGCGTAGTAGCACCCGATACCTGCAGGCCTTTTTCGAAAACAAGACAGGGCATGACCCTGGGAGAAGGTGGCGCCATGATGGTGATTGAAACACTTGAATCCGCGCAGGCAAGGGGCGCAAGGATCTACGCCGAGATCGTTGGATTCGGCATGACCTCAGATGCATCGCATATCACCAAGCCCTCGCAGATTGGCGCAGAAGAAGCTATGCGGCAGGCTTTGAAAGATGGTGGACTGGAGCCTTCTGATATCGATTATATCAACGCCCACGGAACCGGTACCATCGTTAACGACTCAATGGAAATAGCCGCTATCAAAACTGTTTTTGGTGACCATGCACGTGAACTCGCGGTAAGTTCTACAAAATCATTACATGGACATGTACTAGGCGGAACTAGCGCATTGGAAGCAGTGATCACCTCACTCGCGATTTACCATGATATCCTCCCCCCTACAGCCAATTACGAAGAGCTGGATCCCGAATGTGACCTGGATGTGGTTCCAAACGTCTCCCGACCTAAAGTCATCAACCATGCTTTATCTAACTCCTTCGCTTTCGGCGGTTTAAATGCAGTTATTGCATTTTCAAAATTCAAGAACTGAAAAAACGTCATTTTTCGCCTTTTCTAAAAGTTATCCACTTTTAAATTTCCGAATAATTTGCAACAGAAGGAGATAGCTATCCGGAGCCTGTGAATTGGCCTTTCGCTATTTGAAATCTCGTGCCTTTCAATATATCTTGGCATCACCCTACCCCCGAGGAAAGACTTTTTTTTTAACTAAACCAATCTCTATGAAGCAAAGGATGATCATTCCTATGTTGGCCGTTTGTCTTTTCTGTTTTTCGTTCACCTCCATCCCATCCAACAAACAAAGCAAGGGTGCTACCAGTACCTTCATCGACATCAGTGGGGAGTATAACCCCATGTGTGGTGAAACCATCCTGGTAACAGGTAAACTCCACATCGTGGAACAAACCACTACCAACCGGAACAAAACCAGGGTTATGCTGATGGGTAACTACCAGGGCGTGTCCGGTATCGGTACCGAATCAGGACAGCGCTATCAGATCACCTTCTCACAAAAAAATGTGACAACGGTGGACCTGGCCAGCGGAGGTCAGAAAATGTCCGTCTCGTTTTCAGAAAACCTGGTCTCGCCCGGTAAAGGGATGATCAGCTTCGCTGTCAATGGTTACTATGAGTTTAATGCAAACGGAACCATTGTTGCACAGGATTTTGATATCGTTTTCTGTCAATAAAACGAATTAACTCCTCTCCTTTCTATCTTTGCGCCCTATGGGGCAAAAAAAACTGATCCGGTTCGCAGAAATTTTAAGCTTCCGGAATGTTTTGCAATATCCGCAGGCCATGAAAGGGAAATGGAAAGATCATTTTTCCAACCATTCACCCATTACCCTTGAACTGGCCTGCGGGAAAGGAGAATACACCGTGGGCCTGGCCCGCATGCATGCCAACCGAAACTTCATCGGGGTGGACCTGAAAGGGAACAGGCTTTGGGTAGGTGCAAAAAAAGCACTGGCAGAAAATCTCCATAATGCTGCATTTCTTCGTACCCATATCGACAAGATCACCGATTATTTTGAACCCGGCGAAGTGAAGGAGATCTGGATCACTTTCCCCGATCCCCAACTAAGAACCTCGCACGCTAAGAAACGGCTCACACATCCTAAGTACCTGAGGCTCTACCAACAGTTTCTTGAACCCGGCGGACTCATCCATCTAAAAACCGATTCGCCGGACCTTTACCAGTTCACCCTGCTGGTGTTGGATATGTTCAAGTGTACGCTCCACAAGGCCTGGGACGACGTTTACATCCATCCGGAGCGCATGCCCGAACTTGACATCAAAACCCATTATGAGGGCCTGGATATCGCTAAAAGCAACAGGATTCACTATATCTGTTTTTCCCTGCCTGATGGTCCGCTGCCCGACAGGGATCTGGAACTGAAGGAGCTGCTGAAATCAGCCTTGCCTGATGGTCAGGCAGATTGAAAAATATACTGCTCAAGCTGAACAAACCGCGGGCGAAGTTTGTATATGTTAGGCTAAGTCATGATATGAAGAAAAAGTTGCAGGAAGGAGTTGATTTTTATTATAACGACTTAGGCTATATGGTCCTGACAGCACGTTACCACCTTGAGAAAGGAAATTGCTGCGGAAACGGATGTTTGAACTGTCCTTTTGACTACATTAATGTCCCGGAACCTCGGAAGTCCGAGTTGCTGAAAAAGCGGGACAATGAAACAACCTCTTACTGAACATTCTTTTTTTGAAAACGTATTTGCCGTTGTAAGAATGGTGCCTAAAGGCCGTGTCACTTCTTATGGCGCCATTGCAAAATATCTAGGCACCGGCCTTTCCGCAAGGATGGTGGGCTGGGCCATGAATGCGGCTCATAACGTTCGGCCAAAAGTTCCCGCCCATCGGGTTGTTAATCGAAATGGCATGCTCACGGGCAAACACCATTTTTCTCCCCCCTCGTTAATGGAAGAATTATTATTGAAAGAAAAGACCGAAGTAAAAAACGAATGTGTGGTCAACTTTTCTGCAAAATTCTGGGACCCATCAAAAGAATTATCCCTATGAAAAAATTAATCCTGCTCTTTGCTTTGTTCTGTCTGCAAAATATTCAGGCACAAGACATCACCGGCGACTGGTACGGTGCTTTGAAAATTGGGGTTAATCAGTTGAGGCTGAATTTGAATTTTACAAAAACAGACACGGGCTATACGGGGAAGTTAATCAGCTTAGATCAAAACAATACACCCATACCCATGCAATGGGTGAAATTCAATAATCAGGAATTAAGTTTCAAAACCACCATTGCAAATATTGAGTATAGCGGAGTTTGGAAAGATAACCTGATCGAGGGCATATTCAAACAAGGTGGTATGAGTTTACCCCTGCAGTTAGGTCGTGCTAAAATAGAAAAGAAAACCACGGCAAAACGACCCCAGGAACCCAAGGCCCCGTTCCCCTATCTTTCTGAAGATGTCAGCTTCTTCAACGCAACCGATAGTGTTACGCTGGCGGGTACACTCACCCTGCCCTCGGCGCAAGGAAAATTTCCGGTAGTGGTATTGATCAGTGGTTCAGGTCCGCAAGACAGAAACGAAGAGTTGCTCGGACACAAACCTTTTCTATTGCTGGCAGATCATCTCACCAGAAATGGTATAGCTGTGTTGAGGTATGATGACCGTGGTGTTGCAAAGTCGAAAGGGAAATTCAGTTCTGCAACATCTGCAGATTTTGCGAAAGATGTGCTGGCCGCTGTCAGCTATCTGAAAACAAGAAAAGAAATTGATCCGAAAAAAATAGGACTCATAGGTCATTCTGAAGGCGGGCTTATTGCGCCAATGGTTGCGGCTCAGTCAAAAGATATCGCTTATCTGGTACTGCTCGCGGGTCCCGGAGTACCCGGGAAAGACGTGATCCTTTTGCAGGAACAATTGATCTCAAAATCACTGGGAACTTCAGCGGCGGATATGAAGGCCAGTGGTGACCTGATGAAACAGCTTCTGGATATTTTAACCACCGGTAAAGACAGTGCCGCCGTGAACAAGGAATTTAAAACCGCGATCAGCCATGCATATCAGAACTTGCCGGATTCCACAAAGAAGAAATTCGGCTCGGAAAGCGTTTTCATTAGTCAGTATGCAGCGTTGAATGAGCCGTGGATGAAATACTTTCTGGTCTATGACCCATCCACTTCACTCAAGAAAATCAAGATCCCTTTATTGGCTTTAAATGGATCTCTGGACCTGCAGGTTTCCCCTGCGCAAAATCTTCCTGCGATTAAGCAGTCTCTCGATAAGGCCCGAAACAAAAAATATAAGATCAAAGAATTACCGGGCTTGAATCATTTGTTCCAGGAAGCCAAAACAGGCTCACCCAACGAGTATGCAGGCATCGAGCAGACCTTGTCTCCCATCATGCTTACTGAACTCACCAATTGGCTCAAATCGATCTTATAAAAGCTAGGTATAGTAAGGACTGATCATCAGGTAGACCACCACGCCGGTTAAGCTTACGTAGAACCAAATGGGCCAGGTGATCCTTGCCAGTTTACGATGTGCAGGAAATTCACTGGTAAGTCCGCGGTAGGCTGTAAATAAAATAAAAGGAAGGATCACCGCGGCCAAAAAGATATGGGTGATCAGGATAAAGAAATAGATGTATCGGATCGTGCCAGTGCCACCGAATGTGGTGCTTCCTGAAAACAGGTGATGTGCAATATAAGATACCAGGAAAATGATCGATAGAACCATGGCCGACAACATCATATTGCGATGTGCCAGATAGTTGCCTTTCTTCACCGCACTCAGAGCTGCCAGCAACAATACAGAAACCAACGAATTGATCACTGCGTTAACCGTTGCAAATACATGCACATTGAACCCAAGGTCCACCTCAATCGTTACCCGGGATAAAATAACCACTGCGATAAAAACCACGGCAGACACTGTGAAGATGAACAGCCTGGCTGTTTTATCATTTTTCGTTAGCACCGGTGCAAGTAAACTATTCATTCGTACTCTATTTTCTAAATAAATTTCTTTTCTTGTTCTTGTCCCTTTCCATCATCAGCAGTACCGCATCATTGATCAACCGGTCGAGGTGACTGCTGTCCGTTCCACTGTACCAGCCGCGCACAACCCTGTTCTTATCAAGAAGAAAGAACTTGTCTGTATGGATAAAATTGGTATCAACCCCCTCCTCCTGCGCAATATTCGCTTTGAATTCGTGCAATGCAAGGTCGTAGATTTCCTTCTTCTCCCCGGTCAGCATCCACCAGGTGTCATGATTGATATTGAACTTATCGCCATAAGCTTTCAGCTTTTCAGCTGTGTCCCTGGCCGGATCAACTGTAATAGAAACATATCGAACAATGGTATCGTTCTTTACAAATGCGTCCTGGATTTTCTTCATGCTCCTGGTGAGGGTTGGACAGATGGATGGGCATGAGGTAAAGAAAAAATCAACGATCAAGATCTTGCCTTCAAGATCCTTATCATTCAAACTCACTTTCTTACCAAACTGATTGGTCAGTAACACGGGCTTGACCTTATGCCAAACCGTGTCCATGGTTGTTTTACCGTCTCTCGTCACTGCTACCACTGTATCCGGGAAATAATGCCTCGGCATTACAACAGCCGTTTTGCTTAAACTGTTCACGATAAGAAATGAAACCAGCGGAAGCAGCACGGCAACGGCAATGGCGGCTAATGTTCTTTTGTTCATATGTAAAAAATAAAATGTCCCGGATGTACCGGGACAAATATTTGAATGAATTCTATGCTAACACAATTTATTCAACGCCCGGCTTCTTCGCATCCTTAGGAGCGATGATCTGCTGTTCAGGGTAAGGTTTGTGGCCGGCCTGGGTGTTCCTGAGGTTTCTCCAGGAATCACCTTCCCAAAGGAATGCGGCGATAAACCATACAAACAACATCAATGGAACAACGATGGTCATAATAAGGTTGCGTACTTCATCTCCAAGATGCATGAAAACTGCAACGATATAAAACGCCTTCGCGAGGGAAAGGATAACAATAACCCCTTTTATAAAAAGTACTAGCGTATGGCTGTGATCCGGATTTTTATGCATGAAATAGATCCCAAAACCAAGAGCCAGTTCTATGAGCGTGATCACCGAAAGGATAAGCGTAGTGCGCAAAACTTTTTTCACAAATGCATCAGCAGGTGCAGGTTCGTGATGAAAAGTGACTTCCGGTGAGTGTGTATTTGATTGATGCATATAATAAAGAGATTATAAAAGATAAAAACAAAGGAATACGAATACCCAAACCAGATCTACAAAGTGCCAGTACAAGCCAGCTTTTTCAATCATCTGGTAGTGTCCTTTACGTTCAAAAACACCGTTGATCGTCATCAATAGCATGATGATATTGATTACAACACCGGAGAGAACGTGAAATCCATGGAATCCTGTGATGCCGAAGAAGTATCCTCCGAAAGCAACCGGACCGGTTTTAGAAACGGGCAAGCCGTCGTGCACCATGCCCGGAACTTCAGCGCCCCATGGGTTTGTGCTGACCGTGGTACCAATTTCAGTAACTACACCATCAATCAATACAGGGTGGTGTCCGGTGATCAAGTGCGTCCACTCCCAAGCCTGACAGCTAAGGAAAGCGATACCACCAACGATTGTCCAGGCCATCCATTTGATTACGGCTTTCTTATCCATATGGTGGCCGGCATGTACCGCCAATACCATAGTGACTGAACTGATGATCAGGATGAAAGTCATTAAGCTCACGAAAGCCAGCGGAAGGTTCATATGCCCTGCGAAAGGGAATGCATTGAACACGTGGTTAGGATCAGGCCAGTAGTTCTGGCTGAAACGTATGGTGCCGTATGAAATGAGGAAGGCCCCGAAAGTGAACGTGTCACTCATTAGGAAATACCACATCATCAGTTTGCCATACTCCACATTGAACGGGCTTCTGCCCCCGCCCCACCATTTCGTATCCGCTGTTGCTGCTGTTGCCATGTTTTATTTCATGTTTTGGGTTCGCTGAATATGTACCGGCTATTTCATCATGCTAAAAAACACAATAAGATATAACCATAAAAAGTCTACAAAATGCCAATAAGTTGAGACCACCTCTATCGGTACAGCACTGTAATTCCTGATCTTCGAACTTCTTGCCTTTATATAAATCACTATCAATGCCACTACTCCACCCAGCATATGCACGCCGTGAAGCATGGCAATAGCCAGTAAAAAACTATAAGAAGCATTTGATCCCGCCCCAATGAGCTTGATCTCCTGCTTACCGAAACTCGCAAATCCGATCACCTGTAAAATCAAGAATAAAAGTCCTAACACCGCGGTGATGGCCAGTAAATTCCGGTACTGGTATAAATTCCTTTCTTTAAAAGATCTGGATGCGAGGTATATGGTGCCGCTACTCAACAGGATCGTTGCGGTAGAGAACCAAAAAACCATCGGTATTTCAATTAAAGCCCAATTTGCCTGGCTCCGCTTCACAATATATGCGCTCGTAAGTCCGGCGAACATCATCAATATACTCCCTATGGCGATCCACAGCGTGAATTTATGGGGATGTATTTTATTTCTTTGCTCCACTGCTATCATAATTATCGGATTTGCGGATTGTCGGATTACCGGATTACAATTCGTCAATCCGTCAATTCGTCAATTCGCCAATTATATTTTGTCCGCCAGTAATGCTAGGAGCACGATCGGCAGATATATATAAGAACTGAACATGACCCTTCTTGCTGCTTTCACATCCATCTCCCTGAACAACCTCAGGCACTGAAAGATCATGAACGCATTAGCCAGTGCTACGATCACCACAGATACCATTCCGGTCATTCCCCAGAAATATGGGAAAACCCCCAGCGGCACCAGGATCAATGAGTACAACAAGGCCTGCACCGCAGCAAATTTCGTTGGCCCCCCTTTATCGGGAAGCAGTTTGAAACCCGCCTTGCTGTAATCGTTGTACGACACCCAGGCGATGGCCCAGAAATGGGGAAACTGCCAGAAGAACTGAATGGAAAATAATATCCAGCCTCCAATACTCAGTTCGCCAGTTCCAGCTACCCACCCAATCAAACAGGGTAACGCTCCCGGTATGCCTCCGATCAGCACGGCAATGGAATGTTTTTTCTTCAATGGCGTATAAACAAAAGCATACAGAAAAAGGCTGAACGCGGAAATTCCCGCAGAAAGCCAGTTAAAGTAATACCCCATTGCGAACACGCCAATGGTTCCCGCGATCAACGCAAATGTCCAACCCTCATCAGCACTCATCCTGCCCGCCGCTACCGGCCTGGCAGACGTGCGCTTCATCAGCGCATCCGTATCTTTCTCTACTACCTGGTTGATGGCATTTGCTGATCCCGTGATCAGCATTCCAGCTACAAAAAGTAAAAGAACTGAGACCCAGTCGAACGATATCCCCGGCGCAAGCAAGTAGCAAACCACCGAAGAAAATACCACGGTAAAGCTCAGGGTGAACTTCATCAATTGGAAATAATCCCTGAACTTTTGCTTCACAGGTGATATCACCTGTTCGGCCCCTTCCACTTTATCATTCACTGTTGTCAAATATCTTAACCGTTCCTGCGAACGATTTCAATTAATGTTTTGATTCTTGCTCACCTACTTCTTCCGTCTGCGGGATGAAATCCCTGCCGTCTTTTCCATAATCATAGGCCCAGCGGTGAACTTCTGGTATCTCACCAGGCCAGTTACCATGACCGGGATTAACTGGAGTAGTCCACTCTAACGTATTCGCACCCCAGGGATTCTTACTGGTTACTTTACGCCCTTTAAATATAGAATAGAAGAAGTTGAATACCATTAGCAACTGAACTGCGAATACCACCATCGCCACAGTACTGATAAACCTGTTCAATTCAATAAACTGTTTGAAAGATTCCCAGTTTGAATAATCATAGTAACGGCGAGGCATACCTGCGAATCCCTGGTAGTGCATAGGCCAGAAGATCAGGTAAGCACCGATCAGCGTAACCCAGAAATGGATATAGGCCATCGTATTGTTCATATGACGACCGTACATCTTCGGAAACCAATGGTACACACCGGCAAACATTCCGAAGAACGATGCAACACCCATTACAATATGGAAATGCGCCACAACGAAATAAGTATCGTGCAGGTGAAGATCAAGTGTTGAGTTACCCAGAAAGATACCAGTCAGACCACCGGAGATAAACAAACTCACAAATCCAATCGCAAACATCATGGCTGGTGTAAACCTCAGGTTACCTCTCCACAATGTGGTCAGCCAGTTGAACACTTTGATGGCCGATGGAATCGCAATAAGCAAAGTCAGCAACACGAAGAATGCACCCAGGAATGGATTCAATCCAGTCACGAACATATGGTGCGCCCAAACCAGGAAGGCCAGTACGGTGATCGCAAACAATGAAGCGATCATCGCCAAATAACCGAAGATGGGCTTCCTCGAATTGATGCTCATTACTTCTGATACCATACCCATTGCCGGAAGCAGGATGATATACACCTCAGGGTGACCAAGGAACCAGAACAAGTGCTGGAACAAGATCGCGCTACCACCTTCATTAGGGAGGATCTCGCCTTTCACTACGATGTCTGACAGATAAAAACTCGTTCCCAGGTTCCTGTCGAACAACAACAGGATCGCACCGGAAAGCAACACGGGGAATGACAATACACCAAGCACAGCCGTGAAGAAGATCGCCCAGATGGTCAGGGGCAACCTCGTCATGCTCATACCCTTGGTGCGCATATTCAGGATGGTAGAAATATAGTTAAGACCTCCCAACAGGGAAGACACAATAAACAAAGACATAGATACCAGCCAGAGATCCATACCGATCTTCGATCCTTCTGAAGCCTGTCCAAGCGCACTTAATGGTGGATAGATGGTCCACCCACCCGCTGCAGGTCCGGTTTGAACAAACAAAGAAGAGAACATGACTATGGATGCTCCGAAGAAGAACCAATAAGAAAGCATGTTCAACATCGGAGAGGCCATATCCCTTGCGCCGATCTGCAAAGGAATAAGCAGGTTCGCAAAAGTTCCGCTCAAACCTGCTGTCAATACAAAGAATACCAGAATGGTTCCATGCATGGTCACCAGGGCGTAGTAGAAATCAGGACTAATCTTTCCACCGCGAGCCCATTTACCAAATACATCTTCCAAAAAAGGAAATGTCGCATCAGGATAACCCAGCTGCAGACGAAATAATACAGAAAATAAACCGCCAATAATAGCCCAGATCATTCCCGTGATCAGGAACTGCTTGGCGATCATTTTAT
>JANMHK010000019.1:0-2174 GCA_031375135.1 Sphingobacteriales bacterium
CAAACCACAACCGAATGTGGCCAGTGGCAAGGCTGTGTTGTCGCCAGAGTTGCAAGCACCAACTATTACCGGTAAGGCAAGATCCCTGGTGGGAACGCTGGACCGGGGTGCGGAACCAGTTACGGGTTGGATAAACTTTGAAAGTTATCTGGCAAAGAATTTACGGGTGCCGGCCGGCAGGGATCCACGACTTCATGGCAAGGTGCTGGTCAGTTTTCTGATCAAGCCCACGGATGGCAGTCTTTATGATTTTAAGATTGAGCGATCCCTGCAGCCCCACTATGATGCGGAGGCCATCAGGGTATTGAAAGAGGGACCGGGATGGCGGGTTTTGTCTGGCGACAAAGGGGCAAGAACCACCCAAACCATCACATTTTAGATTTCCGGTCTACTAATTGCTTTTCCTTACTTTTGCCAAAATCATTGTCATGAAAAAAATTCTTTTTTCTGCCTTACTGCTTGGCGGAATCTTAGTATCTCAGGCCCAGCCCATTAAAACACCTTCTCCTTCGACCACACAAACAGTAAAACAGGAGTTTGGCCTGGGTTCTGTTGAGGTGTCATATTCAAGGCCCAATATGAAAGGCCGGAAGATCTTTGGCGACCTTGTCCCTTATAATGCAGTATGGCGCACCGGTGCCAATAGCGCAACTACCCTTACGTTCACCGATGAAGTCATGATCGGTGGGAAAAAAGTTGCTGCAGGAAAGTATGGCCTCCTGACCATCCCGGGAGCAAGCAAATGGACCATCATCCTGAGCAAACAAACGAACGTAACCTCCCCTGCTGCTTATAAAGAAGACCAGGACGTGGTACGTTTAACTGCTGACGCGGTTGCCATGCCTTTCCCCACTGAAACTTTTACCATCCTTTTCACCGATGTTAAAGCAAGCAGTACGAATGTTGTCATCGTTTGGGATAACACCGCAGTAATGTTCCCAGTCACTGCAGATATTGATTCAAAAGTGATGGCCCAGATCGAAAGTTCAATGAATAAGGACAACAAACCTTATTTCCAATCAGCCATGTATTATATGGAGAATGGAAAGGAGCTGGCTAAAGCAAATGAGTGGCTAGACAAAGCCATTGCGCAGGATCCTACCGCTTTCTGGGTATGGCATCAAAAAGCAAATTGCCTTGCAAAATTGGGCAAGAAGTCTGATGCTGTAGCTGCCGCTAACAAGTCGATGGAATTGGCCAAAGTTGCAAAGAATGACGACTATGTTGCGTTGAACCAGAAATTGCTTGCTACGCTGAAATAACTACTGGTCTATCTTCTGTTGATGACCAACATTCTATAAAGAAAGGCACCGGGTAAACTGGTGCCTTTCTTTACGTATTTACTCAAACAGCTGGGTTAGGGTGAATTAGAAATAACTCAACCACCACTTCTCCTTGTGGGCCGACTTATACTTGTCGAATCGTTTACACAGCGGGTATAACGCCGCGATCACAACAAACCAGATCAGGTAAACAACCCATAGATCATAACCGAAGCCTTCGAGTTTTTTGTCGCGGGTCGGCAGCGTGTCGAGAATCATCTTCTCCCACCCGTATCCTGTCACGCCTGCCGTGATCAGCCCCAGCAGGTGTATGAAATAAAGATGGATGATGTAGAAAAAGAAGGGCACGCGTCCAAAAACGCTGAAGAAGTCTACAATCTTTCCTTTTACAGTTTCAAAATTTGCAAGGAATAACATTGCGCCGCCCAGCGTCACCAACAAATAAGATAGTGATGGAGGATATTTACTGATGTTGAGGAAAGAAAAAATGGTTTTCAACGCGGTGGTCTGATCCGTCCAGGGTTTTGGGTCACCATAGATATTCGTTCCCCGGATCACCAGGAAAAACAGGATCGATAAGAAACCCACCATGTTAAAGATCTTCCTCCTTTTTGCAGCATCGAATGACGGATCAAAGAACTTCCCGAACCAATAGCCGAGCGACATCACTGCTATCCATGGGATCACGGGATAACCAACGCGGAACACATGGTTCTCCGTGGTCATGAAGATCCCCCGGTAATGCAGCAAGCTCCACCAGATATCGCCCGGGATGGTGAATGGATCCAATAGGTTATGACCGAAGATCAACAGACAACTGAATATCAGGATGGCCATAGATGGAAGATGGATCAGCGCAGCCAGCGTGATCATACTGAAACCCAGGATCCA
>JANMHK010000027.1:0-17834 GCA_031375135.1 Sphingobacteriales bacterium
TGAGCTAATTAGCCAATTAGCCAATTAGCGGATGACGCCCTCAAGGAGAGACATGACGGATATCATGTTTCCCCTTGAGGTCGCTCATTCGTCTAAAAACCGCACACGCCTACTTTTGACCCGCAAACTATTTCGACTGTGAGTGTATTCATCGTACTGATTTTCTGCAGCATCCTGGTTGCCGGCGGATTTCTTGCCGCCTTTCTCTGGTCCGTTAAATCGGGTCAGTACGACGATGATTATACTCCATCGGTAAGAATGCTTTTTGACGATCCACCTTCTTCAGAAAATTCATCCTCATCTAATCAAAATGGAAATAATGCAAGTTGAGAAGTTTTACTACGACAATAAGATCGTGCGCAATTTTGCCTTTGCCACCATCATTTGGGGTGCTGTGGGCATGCTCATTGGTGTTTGGGTGGCCCTGCTCATGGTATTCCCTTCCTGGAATATCAGCGGCATCGGCATTGGTAAAGAAACGCTCGGGCTCAGTTTCGGTCGTTTGCGTCCCCTGCACACCAACGCGGTCATTTTCGCATTTGTAGGCAACGGTATTTTCATGGGAGTTTATTACTCCCTCCAACGTTTGCTCAAAACCCGCATGGCCAGCGATCTGCTGAGTAAGATCCACTTCTGGGGCTGGCAGCTCATTATCGTAGCCGCTGCAGTGACCCTGCCCCTCGGCATCACCACCAGTAAGGAATATGCAGAACTTGAATGGCCCATCGACATCTCGATCGCGCTGATCTGGGTAGTCTTTGGCTGGAACATGTTCGCTACTATCCTGAAACGCAGGGAGCGCCATCTCTATGTAGCCATCTGGTTTTACATTGCCACCTTCGTCACGGTTGCCGTACTTCATATTGTCAACTCGCTGGCCATTCCCGTCTCAGCTTTTAAGAGCTATTCGATCTATGCCGGTGTTCAGGATGCGCTGGTTCAGTGGTGGTATGGTCATAACGCGGTAGCCTTCTTCCTGACCACCCCATACCTGGGCCTGATGTATTATTTCATGCCCAAAGCAGCGAACAGACCCGTCTACTCTTATCGCCTTTCCATTATCCACTTCTGGGCGCTGATCTTCCTGTATATCTGGGCAGGTCCGCACCACTTGTTATACACAGCCCTTCCAAACTGGGCCCAAACCATCGGTATCGTATTCAGCTTTACACTGATCTTCCCCAGTTGGGGCGGTATGATCAACGGTTTGCTCACCCTCCGGGGTGCCTGGGATAAGGTTCGGGAAGATGTCATCCTGAAATTCATGGTGGTCGCCGTAACCGCTTATGGTATGTCAACCTTTGAAGGCCCGATGCTCTCCCTCAAGAATGTCAACGCCATCAGTCACTTTACAGACTGGACCATTGCCCACGTGCATGTTGGCGGTTTGGGCTGGAATGGAATGCTGACTTTCGGTATTCTATACTGGCTGATCCCCAGGATCTTCAGAACAGAATTATACTCAAAGAAATTAGCGAACCTGCATTTCTGGATCGCCACCCTCGGAATTATTTTCTATGCCGTTCCCATGTATTGGGCAGGTTTCAAACAAAGCCTGATGTGGAAAGAATTCACAGAAGCAGGTCAGCTGAAATATCAATTCCTGGAAACAGTCACCCAACTCCACCCCTTCTTCGCACTTCGCGCAGCAGGCGGCGTAATGTTTTTCCTGGGTACGCTGATCATGGTCTATAACCTGTTTGCCACCGTGAAGAAAGGAAGCCTGCTGGCTGACGAAGCAGCAGAAGCGCCTGCACTGGAAGGTGCCTATGTACAACACGCCGGCGAACACTGGCATAGGCGCATTGAAAGAAAGCCTGTCCCATTCCTGGTGCTTACCCTTGTAGTGATCCTGATCGGTGGTATTGTAGAAATGGTACCCACATTTATGATCAAATCAAATATCCCTACCATCAGCAGCGTCAAACCTTACACACCACTCGAACTGCAGGGCCGCGACATTTATCTCAGGGAAGGCTGTTATACCTGCCATTCCCAAATGGTAAGGCCGTTCCGTTCAGAAACTGCCCGCTATGGTGAATATTCGAAAGCAGGTGAATTTGTATATGACCATCCATTCCAGTGGGGATCAAAAAGATCAGGTCCGGATCTGGCCCGTGAAGGTACAGGCAATAACAAAAAAACAGACTCCTGGCACTATAATCACTTCGATGATCCACAAGCGATCTCTACAGGAAGCATCATGCCATCTTATTCGTTTATGCTTGACCGTGACCTTGATACTGCTTCAACTGCAGGAAAGATCAGGGCCATGCAAAAACTGGGCGTTCCATATCCTGAAGGATTTGATGCACTGGCCAATGCAGACTTGGAAGTACAGGCAAAACAAATAGCTGCCAACCTGAAAAAAGATGGCATCGAAACATCTTCCCATAAAGAAGTGATCGCTTTGATCGCCTATATGCAGAGGCTGGGTAAAGACATTGCACAATCACAAACTGCTCAAAAATAATATATGTTCAAGTTTATCAGGAACTACGCAGACAAGATTGAACACGTCAACATCTTCCCGTTGATCGGGCTGGTGATCTTTGTGGTGTTCTTCATCTTCATGCTATTCTATGTTAAGAATATGCCACGGGAGGAATTGAGCGAACTAAGCAATTTGCCGCTCGACCTTCAGGACCTTAACCAACCTTTGAATCTTTAAAACTTAAGATATGTCGTTATCCTGCATAACCGGATTAAAAAGAAAAGCAGCAGTACTTTCTGCACTACTCACAGTCGCGTTTGCAACCACTGCGCAGGAAGCTGCTGCTTCCCCTTCTGGGGATACGGTGAATTGGCTGGAGATCTTACTGGTGATCTCAGCCGTAGTTTTATTATTTGTGATCTGGGGTATGGGCCAGGTGCTCCTGATCCTTGGAAGACAACTCAACAACAAAAGAAGAAGCCAGGAAGTTCCCAAAATGCTCATGGTACTTTTTGGCCTGTTCGCTTTTGGCGGAGCCTCTGCCCAGGATGCAACACCTGCTGCAGCCGCAAGTAATTATGGCGGTATTGGCGAAATAGAATTCTGGGCTTTCTCTACCGTTATCGCCATTGAAGTGGTGGTGATCCTATTCCTTGCCTTTATGTCCCGGCGGATGTACCGCGAACTTACCGGGGAAGCTGATGCTGCGTTAGCAAAAGCCCATGCACCGGTCGCCGCAGAATCAGATCTTGCCACGTGGTGGAAGCGCATGGATGAAAAATGGATGACCCGAGCTGTACCTGTTGAACAGGAAGCAGATGTGTTGCTGGACCACGACTATGATGGCATTAAAGAACTCGATAATGCACTCCCGCCATGGTGGAAATATGGATTTTATTTCACCATCGTTGTAGCCTTCCTCTATGTGTTCAACTATCATGTGTTAGGCACTGGATTAAACCCAGAACAGGAATATGCAGTTGAAATGGAAAGGGGTAAACAAATTGAAGAAGCGTACAAAGCAAGAACCAAAAACCTGGTAGATGAAAACAATGTTGTGATCGCTGACGCTGCCGGAATTGCCGAAGGTGCAAAAATATATAAACAATCATGTATTGCCTGTCACGGACAAAATGGTGAAGGTGGTATAGGACCAAACCTCACTGATGACTATTGGATCCATGGGGGCGGAATGAATGAGATCTACAAAACCATTAAGATCGGCTATCCGGATAAAGGCATGCAGTCGTGGGAATCGATGATGAACCCCGTCCAGATCAAGGACCTGGCCAGTTATGTAAAATCTATCAAAGGCACTAAACCGGCAAATGCGAAAGCACCGCAAGGGGACCTTTTTAAGGATTGACTGATTGGCTAATTAGCTAATTGGCTGATTCTTTACTCGAGAAGTTAGCTATATGTCGACCTGCCCTGAATTTGAGAATGAGCCAATAAGTCAATTAGCCAATTAGCCAATTCTTATGATAAAGACTGATATAAATTCCTTTAGAGATACTGTAGCAACGATAGACGAAAAAGGTCATCGGAAATATATCCAACCCAAAAAACCAAAGGGCAGGCTGTATAATATCAGAACAGTTGCGAGCATTGTTTATCTGGTTATTTTTTTCACACTGCCCTTTATCAAGATAGATGGGGAGCCATTGTTTATGTTCAATGTGTTGGGCAGGCGATTTATCCTATTCGGGCAGATCTTTGGCCCGGAAGACTTCTTCATATTCGCCTTGGGTATGATCACGTTCATGATGTTCGTGATCCTCTTCACCGTGATATTCGGCCGGGTGTTCTGTGGCTGGGCATGTCCTCAAACGATCTTTATGGAGATGGTCTTCCGGAGAATAGAATACTGGATCGACGGTGATGCGGCCAAACAAAAGCAGCTTCGGGAAATGCCCTGGAATAGTGAAAAAATACGCAAGCGTTTAACTAAAATCGTCGTGTTCTTTGCCATATCCTTTTTGATCGCCAATTTTTTCATGGCCTATATGATCGGGATGGATCAGGTTAAATTATATATAAACGAAGGGATAACAGCTCATTTCGGAACGTTCATGACCTTACTCGTCTTCTCCGGAATTTTCTTTTTCGTCTACTACTGGTTCAGGGAACAAGTATGCATCGTGGTTTGTCCTTACGGCCGATTACAAGGCGTGCTGCTCGACAAAAATTCAATTGTAGTCGCATACGATTATGTACGTGGCGAGCCTCGTACCAAACCCAAAAAACAAGAACTGCTGACTGCTCATGCAGGTGACTGCATTGATTGCGCAGCCTGTGTCAGGGTTTGTCCTACAGGCATCGATATCAGAAATGGCACGCAGCTTGAATGCGTGAACTGCACCGCCTGTATAGACGCCTGTGATGCGATCATGACCAACGTAAACAAGCCCACCGGTTTGATCCGGTTTGCTTCAGAAACCAATATTGTTGACCGGGAAAAGCCAAAACTGAATGCGCGCATTATTGCTTATTCAACAGTGCTTGCATTGCTGATTACGGCACTTGCCTTTATGCTGGGCACAAGAGATGATGTGGATGTTACCATCCTCCGAGCTTCTGGCGCCATCTCCCAAAAACTGCAGGATGGCAGACTGGCCAATGTGTACAATATCAAAATGGCGAACAAGACCCGTAAAGACATACCCGTTCATTTAAGACTGGATAATATCAAAGGTGAAATCATGATCGTGGGTGATTCACTGAAAGTAATGGGTGAAGGATATAAAACACAGCCGTTCATTATCAAGATCGATCCAAAAGAACTGAATCAAAGAAAAACACCAATAGAGATCGGCGTATATGAGGGCAATGTGAAACTTAAAACTGTTAAGACAACGTTTATTAAGTCAATGTGATGAATGTGAGAAATGTGGTCAATGTGATTAATTTAAAAAATAGAACAAATGAAATTCAATTGGGGATATAAGATAGCAGCTTTCTACCTCGTGTTTGTAGCTGGTATGATGTACCTGGTGATCAGGGCAAGCCAGCAAGATATGGATCTGGTTACATCAGATTATTATGCGCAGGAACTCAAATACCAGGACAGGATAGACGAATCGAACCGGGCCTCTGCGCTTTCAGCTGCGATCCAGGTCAGCATCCATCATGATGTGATCACGATCATTTTCCCTGCAGAGTTCGCTGGCAAAAAGATCACCGGTGATGTATTGATATACTGTCCTGCTCAAAAAAATAACGATGTGGCCCAAAGGATTTCTTCCGAAAATAATCAGATCAACATTAACGTACCCGAAAAAAACCAGGGGACACACGAAGTGCAGGTATCCTGGGAAGCTAGTGGCATAAAATATTATAGTGCGAAAACCCTGTTCATTCCATGATCGTTGCCTTCATACTGGGCCTCGTCAGTTCACTGCATTGTGTAGGCATGTGCGGGCCCATTGCCATGACGGTACCGCAAGTTCGCTTCAAGATGCCGGGTGCTGAGTCAAGCGCAACTGAGCAAGTCCGTTCTTCCATGGCCAATGTATGGTCCACCCTTTTCTATAACTCAGGGCGGATTACTACTTATGCGATCTATGGGCTGGCATTTGGACTCATTGGAAGAAGTTTTGCCTGGTTTGGCTGGCAGCAAAAAATCTCTATTAGCCTCGGGCTATTGATCATCCTTGCGCTGCTGATTCCAAAACTTCTTCGTAAAAAGAACCGTTTCATGGCTTTGAGCAATACTGTTATGATCAGGGTTAGGACGAGTTTAGGTAAACTGCTTTTCAACGGCCATCCGGGTTCTGTGTATAGCATTGGTGTACTGAATGGACTCCTACCTTGCGGGATGGTCTACCTGGCACTGGCAGGAGCTGTGGCAGCAGGAAGTGCATGGCAAGGCAGCCTGTTCATGATCTTGTTCGGCCTGGGCACTTTACCCGCCATGGCAGCTGTAGGTTATTTCGGGGCGATGTTAAGTCCTGCTCTCAGGAGCAATGCCCGCAAGCTTTTCCCGGCGATGATGATGGTAATGGCCACGATTCTGATACTCAGGGGCATGAATCTGGGAATCCCTTATTTAAGTCCCTCTTTGAATATTTCATCATCCGCAGCAATAGATTGCCATGACTAATGTCAGTTTTTTGGATGATGACCAACATTGATAGGCGTATTGTGAAAAATTAGATTTGTAAGATTAAATGTTTTTAAACAGCATTTAATCTGCTTAAGAAGCAGAAAATCCTGAAAGGGATCAAAATAGGGCCCTGTTGTAAGAGGGATGCAGCGGGGCTTATTTTTTTAAACGATCAAAAGCAGAGTTTTGGAAACGATGATAAAATGGAGAGATATGAGCGCTAAACTGGACCAGTACCAGCATGAAAATTTGACTTGGGCAAGATCGTTGGATTTTTTCAAACAGGAAAATGCTCATCTCAAAGACAGGCTTACTGAAGTAGTCGACAAAACATCCGACAAATACTTTTTGGCTCAGGCTGAACATTTTCAGAATCAGTTCATCATCAAGGATGAATTTATCGACGAACTGAAGCATGACGTGAATGAGCAAATTAAACTGATCAGGGAACTCACAAAAAAAGAATCTATAAATGGCACGGCAGATACCTGTACCGAGATGCAGGATAAATTAAGCGAGCAGATGCATTATCTCGAGAAGGACTTTGCTAATCTCAGAAATGAGTTCAATACATACCTTACTGCTCAATCGATTCGATAGAATCGAATCGATTGGCGAATTATCGAATTGGCGGATTATCGGATTGGGAAAATCATAATTCGTCAATCCGACAATTCGCCAATTCGTCAATTCAGCATAGCGTGCAGCTTCTTCTCATTCACTAAGATGATATTGCCATCCTTAATATCGATTAGTTTCTCGGTTCTGAAATCGCTGAGCGTGCGGATGAGCGATTCCGTAGCCGTACCTGCAATATTCGCCAGGTCTTCTCGTGAAATATGTATGGAGAAATGTTCTTCGCCGGTCTTTTGATATTTGCGTTGTAGAGTGATCAGGGCGTCGGCAACTCGTTTGCGTAAGGAGTTATAAGCCAGGTTCAGCAACTGCTCTTCCCTTTCAACCACATTATGCGCGAGCATCTTGATGAATTTCCGGCTCACCTCGCTATTGTTATTGATCAACTGTTCAAAATCATCGCGGGGTATCAACGCGATCTCTGCATCTTCCATGGCTTCTGCAGATTCCCGGTAAACGCCGTTTTCAAGCAATGCGATATAGCCAAAGAATTCGCCTTCAGAATATAAGCCAACCGTCAGTTCTTTACCATCATCGTTCGACTTAAAGGTTTTCACCTTTCCGTTTACCACGTAGAACATCCTGCCCGGGTGATTCCCCTCGGTATAAATGATCTGCTTTTTGCGATAGTGGTTGATATTCCTGCCTTCCGATAGATTTTTTAAGGCATCACCCTTTCCAAGGTCCTGCATAAATTCATGTACACCCTGCAGATCAGCCGTATAATTCTTCCTGATCAGTTCCACTTTTCTCAGCCTGCTTTCTATGGAGTTGAGGAGTTCGATATCAGTAAAAGGTTTTGTGATATAATCATCGGCACCCATTTCCATTCCCTTTCTGAAGTCGCCGCGCTCGGCTTTGGCTGTCAGGAAAATGAATGGAATATTTTTCAGGTTCTCATGCTTGTTGATCATATGCAATACGCCATAGCCATCCAGCACAGGCATCATGATATCGCAGATGATCAGGTCGGGCGTGTCCTGCATCGCTTTCTCAACGCCAATTTTTCCATTCTCAGCAGTCACGACGGTGTAATTGGCCAGTTCAAGAATCTCGGCCGTATTCTCCCTTACATCATTGTTGTCTTCTATCAAGAGGATCTTGCTCATAATTGAAATGTATGTTGAAAGTAGTTCCTTTTTCAAGTTCGCTGGCCACTTCTATCCGGCCGGACATCAATTCCACGTATTTCGAAACGATGTGCAAACCCAATCCTGTTCCCTGTATATTAATTACGTTTTTAGCCCTGAAAAATCTTTCAAATAAATGCTTCTTATCGTCGTCCGGAATTCCGATTCCATGATCGCTGACTGAAATTACAATCGTGTTGTCGTCTACCTGGCTACTCACCCCTATCACCGCAGTTTCAGGTGAAAACTTGATCGCATTGGACAATAGATTGATCAGGATATTTCTCAAAAGCGAGAGGTCAAGATAGACATTATTCTTTCCGGAATGAACATAATTAAAACGCTGGCCGTGTTTCAGAATGGTAGCCATTTCATTACAAACCAACTGAATATGTTCCCTGATATTGAACGAAGATAAGCTGGCCTGTATCCGGCCCTCTTCTATTCTTCCGATAGACAGGAATTCGTTCAGGATATCCGTCAGGTTACTTACCGCAGACCGAATTCTTTGAATATGCTTGTCCCTTTTTTCCTGTTCTTCCGTAAGCCTGTATTTGCCCACGAGTGACGCGGACGACAATATGGTACTCAGCGGCGTTCTAAACTCGTGTGAAGCCATGGATACGAAGCGGCTTTTGAGATCACTCAACTCTTTTTCCTTATTCAGGGCAGCTTCGAGATCTGCCTTGGATTCTTCCAACGCTTTAAGGGTTTCTTCGAGCTCTTTGGTTCGACTGATGACCTTAACCTCCAGTTCATTATTCAGGGACTCGATTTCCCGGTTATAATTCTCAAGCTGCTGTTGATGCCTGATTATGGTCGCCTCCACTTCTTTACGGGCAGAAATATCTATGATGAATGCAATGGTGAATTTCTCATCATCGATCTTATAATGACCCAGGCTGACTTCAACGGGAAATTCATCGCCCGACTTTCGAATGGCAAACAGATCGAGTCCAAGACCCATCGCCCGGCTTTGTGGATTCTTATCATATCCTTTTCTGAACCCTTTATGTTCTTCCCGGAATCTTCGCGGGATCAAGTCTTCTACCACGCAGGAAAAAATATCATCCTCATAGCCAAAAAGCCCCTGAGCGAATTTGTTCGCCATAGTGATTTCGCCTTTCGAGTTGGCCACCATAATGGCCATAGTAGCATATTGGAACAGGGCTTCAAAACGCAGTTTCTGCTGCTTGATCCCTTCTATGGCAGAGCTCAGCTCCTCGATGTTAATGATTCGCTGGAGGATGTACTCTTTGCCATCGCTCTCAAAGCGATTCAATATCAACTTGCCATAAAACTGACGACTTTCGCCGTTACCGAAACTTATATCATGGCTGAATGATCCGGCTTTTTCAAAATCATTGAGTATCCCATTGATGTCTGTTCCTAAACTGAGCAAAGCTGTCAGTGCTTCAATAAAATGATGATGAACAAGACCTGTATACTCCTGGTAGGCTTTATTCACAAAAACCGGTTCATGGGTATTGAAATCCCAGACAGAAATCATTTCTTCATGAAGATCCCAAATGCTGTTCAGGATAGAAGAACTAAGCTCACTGTTGTTATTCTTCATTCATCGTAAAGATACAAAATATGCAAGAGCCAGACTCTGGTGAAAGTGCCGCATTTATCGTCATAAATTGGCCTTTCTCCATATCTTACAAGGAATTGAACATTTCACTGTCTCTACTGTTTTTTTCTAATATATGAGCTCGGTAAACAGGACCCGTTTTGCAACCATTCTGGCCATAGCCATGCACTTGGCCGGTGTACTAGGCATCCTATTTGGTATGCAGGACCTTTTTGGGAAGCTCACCCCCTTTAACCTGTTGGTGATGTTTGGCCTGTTGATCTGGACACTCCCCCAACGCTCGCCGAAACTGTTGCTATTCCTCGTTCTTGCTTCATTTACCGGTTTTATTTGTGAAATGATCGGCGTGAAAACAGGAGCCCTGTTCGGAGATTATATCTATGGCGATATTTTGGGCTGGAAGATCAATGGTGTACCCGTTCTGATCAGTGTGAACTGGTTCATTGTGATCTATGGTTCAGGCATGCTGGCCGTCCAGTTGAGGCAATTCATCGCCAGTCGGTTTCCTTTCAAGAATGCGGTGTACAGCAAATTGCTAGGGTTATCCATCATCATTGACGGGGCGCTGATCGCCACATTATTTGACTGGGTCATGGAACCCGCTGCGGTAAAACTGGGTTTCTGGAGCTGGGAAGGCGGTCATATTCCGCTTTTAAATTATACCTCCTGGTTCCTGATCAGTATGGCGTTGCTATTGATCTTTTCAAGGCTTAAACTGAAGCCCCATATTTTTGCCGTTAATCTCCTGTTGATCCAAACCGTGTTTTTCCTGATCGTCAGGTGAATTCTATAGCTTTGGTCCAATAAAAATTGCACCATCAAGATCTCCGTCATTATTCCAACCTACAATCGTGCGCAATACATTGGGCAGACCCTGGACAGTTTTATCTGCCAGAAAACAGAGTATGATTTTGAGATCATTGTAGCCGACAACCATTCAACGGATGGTACGAAAGATGTTATCCTGAAAAAACAACTTGCCACCCCTCATATACCGATCATTTATATAAGTGAAAAAAGGCAGGGCGTCCATTTTGCCCGAAACACCGCGGCTAAAAAATCAACCGGTGAGCTATTGTATTTTACGGATGATGATATGATCGCAAACGAAAATTTATTGACCGCAATCACTTCGGTTTTTGAAGATGACCAACAAATAGGAACGGCTACCGGGAAAGTGCTGCCAAAATGGGACCAACAACCTCCCGACTGGGTCCTAAAATATTGCCATAACGGACTACTTTCCTTGGCTAACTATGGCGATGCCACATTGATCTCGGATAGTGATCCCGGGATCTGGAGCTGCCATCAGGCCATCAGGCGAAACGTATTATTCGAGGCCGGCGGATTCAATCCCGAAAATACCGACGGTGTTTGGATAGGTGACGGAGAAACGGGTTTAAATATCAAGATCAAGAACCTTGGTTATCGATTTGCTTATCAACCGCTGGCGATCACCTATCATTTCATTCCAGCTGCCAGAACGACCCAGGCCTACCTGAATAAGCGTTTAAAAAATCAGGGAAATTGCGATAGCTATACCGACTTCCGAAAGGATCATCCGGGAGTTTTCGCATTGTCATGGAGCTCCTTTATAAATATCCTTAGGGTCCCCAAATTCCTGATCAAGTCCATCATTCAAAAATCATCCCACCTTGATTCATGGCATATGACCCGGGCCTATGCCAGCTATTTTCTTTCCCGAAGCCTATATGGAGTCAAGCTGCTGCTGGACGAACGATTTAAAAAAATGGTATTGAAAGATGATTGGTTGACAGAATAGTCAGGCCTTGTTCAACTCCACTATTTTCCTCTTCGCTCTAATCACAAAAGGATGTAAGGCAAATACCAGGGGCAGTTTTTTCTTGTAATAAGAGATCAACACCTGCAGGCACTGGATCTCGGAATGCTTACGATCGCTGGTCTTATTATCGAGGTTGTAAAACGTGCCCGCCACGAAAGATTCGTAATATAATGCCGCCATTGGATAAGCGCGAAGAAGAAACCAGTAATCCATAGCATAATGAAGATCAATTGGAAATTTCCCTATCGATTCCTGCAGTTTGCGATGGTAGAAATAAGACAACGGATTATACGGGAAAAGCATCTTTGACGGGTTGGCAATATCTGCGAAATGTACCGAAGGCATGGCTGTCCAACTCAGGCCATTCGATTCTTTGATCTGAAGGTCCATGATCAACATGAATCTATTTGACGATCCGGAGGATTGGTAAGAAGTAATAACTTTTTCAAAAACACCTGGTGCAAATTCATCATCCGCGTTCAGGTAAACGATGATTTCACCCCTTGCCAGATCGAATCCTTTATTCATGGCATCCGACTGACCCTGGTCGGGGTCAGAAACCCATTTCAGGTGAGCATATTCTTTTAAGATCTCCTGCGTGCCGTCTTTACTACCCCCGTCGATCACGATATGTTCAAATTCCTTATATCCCTGTACCATCACGGACAGGATCGCCCGTTCAATGGTTTTGACGGCGTTATAAGAAGGCGTTATGACTGAAATACGGGGCTGCATGAAGTAAACGGATTCAGGAACGGTTTAATATAATAATTGACATTTCGGAGAGCAAATTAGTCAATCAGTAAATGAGCCAATTAGTTAATTGATTGCCGCGATCCATTCCCTGATCAAGGCAACTGCTTCGGGCTGCATTTGAGTACGACCCAATTCAGGCATCATGATACCGGGATCTGTGGACTTGATGCGGAATAGAATGATGGACTCATCAGGCTTTCCGGGAACAATACTGAAACGCAGATTGCCAGAACCTCGACCAGCTGCCACGGGGGTCTTCTCTATCCCGATCTTGAGCCTATCCTGCTCCTGCCAACCCAGGTGCAGGCCGGAAGTACTCGCAGGACCATCACCGCGGTGACAATGTGCGCAATTGATGTCAAGCCATATACGAGCTCTTTCTGCTACGCTGCCTGTTGCCGGATCATTCCATACCACACCTTTTGGAACATTATTAGCCAGCCCTGTTAAGATGCCTGCAGATGCCCAGTGTTTCAATTGGTTTTCTTTCAGGGTGCCATAATCATGATCACCATTCAATTGCCAGGCACTGGGGCCAATGGGCATCATAACCTCTGCCTTATTATGACAGCCTTTGCATTGGTTCATATTGGGAATCACATAAGCATGGCTTTTCTTTTTGCCCTCGCGATCGATATAACTGAGCTGCATGGTTTCACCAGCCACGTCCAGCAGGGCTTCAGTTTGTTCTGCATTCCAGATATAGGGAAGTGCTTTCCAGCCATTTTCTTCATGCACCAGCACCCTTGTTTCCATGAGCCTCCGCCCTTTTATAGGATCTCGAAAATCAACGGGATAAAAAAAGGTTTTGATTAATGAGGTACCTACTGGAAAATCAAAAACAGCGGTGTCGTTATAAACCACAGATGTGCCTGAAGGAATTTGGACAAAGCGTAGTTTTTCGGCATGATCGGAAAACAACGGGGTATTCAGATGATAAGGAACTACGCCCGCAGCAGGCTCCTGATTCTTCAGATCCCCCTGGAAAAAACCGTACTCGGATAATTTCATCTTGGACGCCTTGATGCTATTCCAGGTGAACCCAAGAAAGGGGAGTGAGAGGATTGCTATGACGAACCATTTTTTCATTATCTAATTGGCTAATTGACTGATTGGCTAATTCAATATTTCTAGTGGCCATTGATCTGAAACATATCTAATTGCACGACACATCTTTGATATCACGAACTACATTCTTGAAATCATTTCCCGCATCAAGGTTGGCATAGGTAGCGCCCTTGTTATTGCTTACGCAAATCCGCTTATCTGCAGGATACTTATTATCCACCAATAGTTTTTCATCCAGGATGCCATCGAAAACGATATCAGGTATATCTTTCCCGAATTTCAGTTTGAAACGATACATCTTTCCGAGTCGGCCGTTCATGGTTGCTTTCTTTCGCTTTTTGCTATACTCGTTATCATGAATATTGATGGCTGTGGGATAAGGATAATAACTGCTATCCTTGATCTTATTTTCAGTCATATAATAACTGATGATCCCTGTGGGCACCGTCCTGTTATTGATGATCTTGTTATTATAGATCTCCACGTTGTTTGCTGCGAGTAAAAGCAATCCGGTACCGAGCGGGACCTTGCCTACGATATTGCCTTGCGGTGCAAAATTCTTCGTGTTATTATCCCTGATCACGTTATTGTAAACTTTACAATGACCACCTTTTTTCAGTTTGAGATCGGGCAGATCAAATACAAGAATTCCCCCCGTGTTATTATAGGCTTCGTTATTATAGACTTCGGCGTTGAGCGAATTTTCTATCTCAATGCCCGCTACATTCTCGTACGCTTTGCAATTGCGAACAATGATGTTTTTCGACTGGCCCACATAAATGCCGGCATCAGAAGCACCCCGAGCAATGGATTCTTCGATCAGCACTTTTTCACAAAGCACAGGATATAATGCATAGGAGCCGTTCTTCTCACTCAGTTTGCCCGTCCACTCCGCCTTGACGCGACGAAATGTAATCCCTTTCACATCCATGGCCTTTATGCAGTCGCCTTTTGCATCCTGGATAGAAAAATCTTCCAGCACAATGTTCTCGCCATTCGAAATTCGCAATCCTTCCGCACCTGTAGACTGGCCCTTGAAACTCAAAATGGTTTTACCCATACCCTTACCCCTGATGGTCACATTCTTCTTACCCTCCATAGACAACGTGGTACTCATGGTAAATACACCCTCATCAAGGTCTATGGTCTCACCATCTTCCACCATAATGAGTTTCGTCTGCAATTGCTTTTGAATGTCTTGCTGAGCGAGACCATTCAGGGTTAGAAATAGCAAGGAGGACAAGAATAGTTTAGTCATTTTTCAAAAATTGGTAATTAAAGAACGACCGATAACCCACAGTGAACATTTAAGCATAAAGAATTAGCCAATGAGCCAATTAGCCAATTAGCCAATCGGCAAGGAGCCAATTAGCCAATGGGCCCAGAGCCAATTAGCCAATGTGCTCGGCTACAATCTTCGCGCTCTTCAGGCAAAGGGGAATACCCCCGCCCGGATGAACGCTTCCGCCGGTAAAATACAACCCTTTAATGGAAGAAATGGAATTGGGGTGCCTTAAAAAAGCTGACCATATGGAGTTTGAACTAGTGCCATAGAGGGAGCCCATATGGGAAAGTGTTTGGGACTGTATAGCCTTAGGATCCATGATCCGTTCGGTTTGAATCAGGGGACCGATGTCGGTTCCCAGCAAGCGGGAAAGCTTTTCAATCACAGACGCTTTTGCGGCAACCTGTATAGATTCCCAGTCTTGCCCTGTATCTGCAGGGGCATTGAGCATAACGAACCAGTTTTCGGATCCAGCAGGACTCTGACCAGCCTCCATTTTAGAAGTAATATTCACATAAATGGTAGGATCAGTATACATTACTTTGGTCACAAAAAGATGCCGGAATTCCTCCGCATAGTTTTGCGTAAAGAAAATATTGTGAAGATGGAGTTGGGGGAATTCTTTTTTCATACCCCAATAAAAGATGAGTGCACTGCTGCTTCTTTCCCTTTTAAGAACAGATGCTGCAGCCTGCTGATCATTCAGCAAATCGCGGTACACATAGTATACATCCATATTACTGACCACTGCGTCCGCAGCGAAAACTTTTCCGCCCGCTTTCACCCCTGTAGTCCTACCCAATTCGTGGAGTATCTGGTCTACTTTGGTATTGAACTGGAAGGAAACGCCCTTTTTCAGGGCCAACTGGTAGAGCGCACGGGTGATGCTGATCATCCCGCCTTTTGGATAGAAAGTTCCCTCGTTTTGTTCCAGGTGTGGAATCATGCTCAGCATGGCCGGGGCCTTGTAGGGATTGCTTCCATTGTAGGTGGCAAAGCGGTCGAAGATCTGAACCGTTCTGGGCGATCTGAAATGGGAACGGTGATAAGCGTGCATCGATTGCGTCAGATAACGCAGACGGGTAGCCGCCATGGCAGGCAGGAGCCTTTTATTGAACCAGGTGCTTCGCTTATGCAGTGAGTAATCCAGGAACATCGTGCCAATTGCTCCATAAGCACGGGCGGCTGTGACAAGGTATTTTTTAATAACGATCGGATCTTCTCCATTCTTCTCTGCCAGTTCACGGGCGAACAACTCAGCCTCAGTATAGGCGTTAATCTCGGGTCCATCTTCAAAAAAATACCTGCAGGCGAGATCCAGTTTCTCGTATTGGAAATAGTCTTCGATGGGTTCTCCGGCCGCTGCAAAAAGTTCTTCTATATTGGCGGGTTGTGTGAATAGCGAAGGACCTGCGTCAAAAGCGAAGCCATCCTGCGTAAAATGCGTGAGTTTACCGCCCGGGTCTGCATTTCTTTCAAATACCGTTACGCCATAGCCCTTGATGGCGAGCCGTATCGCGACTGCCAGTCCGCCTACTCCGGCGCCGATCACTATACACTTCTTGTGCGGCATCACGCCTTTCAATTGACTCATTGGCTAATTAGCTAATTGGCTGATTCATAATGCAAAGTCGATAATTATTTTGGATCAGCTTTTAAGAATTAGCTAATGAGCCAATTAGCTAATTAGTAAATGTTTGCCGACCTCATCAAACGCGATCTTAAACCATTCAGTAAAGTGGTGGGGATCATTTTCCATCTGGATCCGAATGTCAGAAACAGATTTGTAACAGTAGTCAGACACTTCTTCGGGATTTGGGTAGATAGCACCTTCATAGGTCCCTACAAATACATGATCGAATTCATGCTCGGTAAGACCGTTTTCAAATGCTGCGCGATAAGTGAAAGAAAAAGCATGTTTAATAGAAGGATGGATACCTAATTCTTCAAATGTTCGGCGATTGGCGGCTTCCATGTTGTTTTCGCCGGGGCGGGGATGACTACAGCAGGCATTGGTCCAAAGGCCGCCGCTGTGATATTTAGTCAGCGCTCGTTGCTGAAGCAGCATTTCGCCTTTTGTGTTGAACAGAAAAACTGAGAATGCACGATGGAGTAAAGCCTTTTCATGGGCCTCCATTTTTTCCATTTGGCCGATCTCGTTATCCTGCAAGTCTACTAATATCACTTGTTCCATAATCAATTTGCGGATTTGCGAATTGGCGGATTGCCGGATTGAGCAAATCCTTTCCTCACCATTGGAAAATTATAAAATATTAAGTTGGGTTCTCACCACGGCCTTAGCAGCAACCCAGGCTTTGGCATAATCCGGTATACGTATCCGCTCTTCGAGGATTTTATTGGGGGCCATCTGCTTGATCTTTCGGAACAAGCTCAGATAATATTTATATGCCACGTACACTCCAAACCTGGCTTTCAAGGGAAGTTTGACAATTCCTTCATAGGCGTGCTGAAAATCCTTTGCAATATCTGCTTCAATATCAGCTTTCATACTGGGAGTAAAATTAGAAAAATCAGCGCCTGGGAAATATACCCGGTTCAGTTGCTGATAATCTGCCTTGACATCACGCAGAAAGTTTACTTTCTGAAAGGCTGCACCTAATGAACGGGCATGGGGAACCAGTTCTTCATACTGTGCCTTATTGCCTTCGCAAAACACAAATAAGCACATCAGTCCTACAACTTCCGCACTGCCGTATATATATTCTTCATAACCAGCCTGATCGTATTCCTGTTTGGAAAGGTCAAACTCCATGCTTTTAAAGAAGGCTTCGATCAGGTGATGGTCAATGCCATATCGGTTGACGGTTAATTGAAAACTATTGAGAATGGGATTGAGACTAATTCCCTTCTCAATACCCAGATAGGTTTCTGCCTTAAATCTTGCGAGAAGTTCCTCTTTATTATGGTCGTGAAAGGAGTCCACGATCTCATCTGCGAAACGAACAAACCCATAAATATAATAGATGGGTATCCTGATATCAGCATGAAGCATCCGCATAGC
>JANMHK010000232.1:0-4880 GCA_031375135.1 Sphingobacteriales bacterium
CAAAATATAACTGGAAAAAAACGCCCATGCCGGATTGAACAAGACTTTAAAAAGGATCGACCTCTTGCCGATCTCGAAATACTCTGAAGCGGAAACGGTACTGTATTTGTTGGTCACCTGGATATGCTCATCAATACTGTAGAATGAGTAGTGCAGGATGTCCCCTCGGAGATGGATGATGGTTGCCCCCGGTACCGCTTCCATTTTTTCATGGATGCGCATACTCTGCCATCTTGCCTTGTCCTTCTTAACGAGCCGCAGTTTGGTATCGGGATACCAGTGGCCGTGGTGGATCCAGGCGTCGCAATACCATGTTTTGCGATTTATGGTATAGCCGTCGGCCGGAAAACCTTTTTCCTTTTGTTCCCGGATGGATGCGTAAAGTTCCGGGCTCAGGGCCTCGTCCGCGTCGAGCGACAAAACCACATCATGCGCAGCGCGGTCAAATGCAAGGTTCTTTTGTTCGCTATAGCCGAGGAAGGCCTGTTCTATAAAGGTAACGCCGTATGTCAGGCAGATCTCCCTGGTGCTGTCAGTAGAAAGGGAGTCCACCACCACGATCTCATCAGCCAGGCCCTGGATGGAGTCCAGGCAACGGGCAATATTCTTTTGCTCATTGAAAGTGATGATGCAAACCGACAGCTTCATGAGCATAGTTCCGGTGAAGTTATAGGAAATCCGAAAAAATTGTATAATTACAGCCATGACGAATTTCATTCCCATATTTCCCCTGTCTCTCGTCGTTTACCCCGGGGAAGAACTCAATCTGCACATCTTTGAACCCCGTTATAAGCAACTGGTCAGGGAATGTAAAGAGCAGGACAAGCCATTTGGTATCCCTTCTGTGTTGAAAGATAAAGTTAAAGAACTGGGCACGCTGGTCAACGTGAGTGAGATCGTCAACATCGAAGAGAACGGAGAAATGGATATCCGCACCAGGGGCGTCAAAGTATTCAGGATACTGGAGACCATACAAAACGTTCCGGAGAAACTTTATAGTGGGGCTATTGTAAACTATCCTGATAATGACGACAATGGCAATCGCGAGCTGATGCAGAAAGTAGTGGCAGCCATCAGGCAGTTGCACATTTTGCTTCACGTGGAGAAAACATTTACAAAGCCCGACGAATTGCTGAATAGCTATGATGTTGCCCATCATATGGGCTTTTCCATCGAAGAGGAGTATGAGCTGCTGGGCCTGACCATGGAACTTCAACGCCAGGAATATATCAGGAGACATCTGGCTAAAGTGATCCCCGTGGTGATGGAAATGGAGGGGCTCAAAGAAAAAATCAAACTGAACGGTCATTTCAAAAACCTCACTGGTTTTCAGTTCGATCTCTAGGCTGACCGCTTTTTACTATTTTTACCAACTCATGATCACAGTTTGTTTTGACTTCGGGAATACCCGTCGCAAGTTTGCCATTTTCGAAGATGATGCCATGGTTGCGGTAGACGCACTGGAAACCGGTAATGCCGATGAAATCAGGCAGCTTATTGAAAAATATAAACCCAGGCGCTCCATCCTTTCCTCTGTAGTTGACCACGAACCGGAGATCGAAGAGGTCTTGTCTGCCAACAGCAGTTTCCATAAGCTATCCCATCTTTCTAAATTCCCTTTCACCGTACCCGTGGGTAAGCCCGAAACCATGGGCGCAGACCGTATTGCCCTGGCGGCCGCAGTTATAAAATTCCATCCCGGAAAAAATAACCTGGTCGTGGGACTTGGAACAGCCGTGACCTATAATTTCATCAACAAATACAACGAGTTCCTGGGCGGCGGCATATCCCCCGGCATGGAAATGCGATTTCGCGCACTACAGGATTATACGGCCAAATTGCCGCTGGTTAAGAAAGACTGGAATTTTCCGCTCATCGGCTACGATACCCGCACCAATATACTCTCCGGGGTGATCCTCGGTATGGCTAAGGAAATCGATGGAACCATCGATGCTTACAAGGAAAGATATGGGAACTTTAACGTGGTCTTAACCGGGGGTGATAGTACATATTTCGCCCTACACCTTAAAAACCCGATATTTGCCGACCCTGATTTTTTATATAGGGGCCTTTATGCGATCAGTGAGTACAATAACTAACTTGAGAAAATTCTGTTATATACTGGTAATCAGTGTCTTATGTAATTTCGGCGCGTATGCTCAGGAGAATTCTCCTTATTCCAGGATTGGAATCGGGGACGTTATTCCTACCCAAAACGTCTTGAACAGGGCAATGGGCGGCCTTTCCCTGGCCTATTGGGACCTTCAATCCATCAATTTTTCGAATCCCGCTTCTTATTCAAAACTTAAACTGACAACTTTTGATGTTGGTCTTGAATATAACAGCAGGAGAATTCGTTCAGGTGAAAATCCACAAAGTTACAAGTCGGCCTACCTGATCCCTACCTATGTCAATATAGGTTTTCCACTCAGCAAGAAGAAGAACTGGGGTATGACACTCGGCGTTAAACCAGTGACGCGAATCAATTACGATATTACCAGCAAGTCAAGACTTCCGGGCATTGACACGGTAGCCTATCAGTATTCCGGCAACGGCGGTAGTTACCAGACTTATATGGGCATTGCCTACGGAACCAAGAAGTTTTCCATTGGCGTAAATGCGGGCTATATGTTCGGCAACAAAAACTATGTTTCTAAAATTATTTTCTTGAACGATACCGTGAATTACCAAAAAGCCAGGTACACGGATTCTACCAATTATGGCGGACTGTTTATCAAAACCGGCATCCAATATAATTTCATTCTATCGGGCGACATGAACCTACGTTTTGGCGCAACCTATGGCCTCCAGCAAAAAATGAGTGCAAAAAGGGATATCACCCGTGAAACGTTTCAACCCGGTCTGAGGGGAGACGTTACGGTGGATAGTGTATACCGTGCTGCACGCCAAAGTGGCGAGATTATATTACCGCAAAACTACGGCGTATCATTCATGCTGGACAAGATCGACAAGTGGATGGTGGGTGTTGAATTCAATAGTACGCAGTGGAGCCAGTACAGGTATTATAACCAGACAGATGCACTGAAAGACAGTTGGACCTTTAGGCTAGGCGGACAGTTCATACCTTCGCTTTCCTCAAAAAACTACTGGAGCCGGGTGGCTTATCGCGCAGGATTCTATTATGGTCCCGATCATGTTAATGTTGATTCAAAACTGAATTCCATGGCTTTCACAGTAGGCGCCGGTTTGCCGATCAGGAGGAATTTCTATACCAACCAATACACGACCCTGAACACTACGATCGAAATCGGAACCCGGGGTAACAAAAGCAATACAATTCGCGAGAACTTGGTCCGCGTTTCTTTTGGGTTTAACCTCAGCGATATCTGGTTCAATAAACGTGAATATCAATAGACATGATGGGTAAAGTGATAAATGTCTGTTCATTTGTCGCTGTCATTTTCTTTATGGTCGCCTGCGAGAACAACGAGGATGACATAAAAAAACTAATGACTCCGCGCCTGGGCGTAGACGAAGGCCGTAATATAGAAGCCTACATGAGCAATGCCGGTAAAATGAAGGCCAGACTCCGCGCCCCTGTCATGTTGAGATACCAGGACACATCCGCTAAAGTTGTTTTCCCCAATACCATGCATGTTGATTTTTTCAACGATTCTACTAATATCCAAAGCAAGCTCGACGCCAATTATGGAGAGTATTACGAACAAAGGAACAAGGTGTTTCTGAAAGACAGTGTTCGGGTTTTTAATAATACCGGCGATACACTTTTTTGTGAAGAGTTGTGGTGGGACCAGAGCAGCCAGCGTTTTTATACGGACAAGCCAGTACGGATCCATAGGCCAGACATGATCATGAATGGGGTAGGACTTTCCGCTCCCCAGGATTTCAAATATTTTGAAATGTACAAGATCACCAATTCAACACTAAGGGTAAAAAGCTAATTTCAATTTCAAATCATTTTTATGGAATACAGGTATATGGGTCGCACAGGCCTCCAGCTCAGCGTGGTTTCTTTTGGAAGCTGGGTGACTTTTCATAAACAGATCGACGACAGTTCAGCCGATAGGCTGATGGGCATGGCCTACGATGCAGGGATCAACTTCTTCGATAATGCGGAAGCCTATGCGGGCGGGGAAAGTGAGCTCATGATGGGCCGGGTCTTGAAAAATAGGAATTGGGAACGCAGCTCATATGTATTGTCGTCCAAAGCTTATTTTGGTTTAAGAGGGAAAGACAATAAACCCAACCAGGCCGGACTTGGCCGTAAACATCTTTTCGAAGCCTGCCACTACGCGATGCGAAGGATGCAGGTAGACTACCTTGATATTTATTACTGCCATCGTCCCGATACTCATGTACCTATTGAAGAAGTGGTATGGACCATGCATAACCTGATCCAGCAGGGAAAGATCCTCTACTGGGGGACTTCCCAATGGAGTGCCGCCGAAATCATGGAAGCCCATCGGGTGGCGCAACAGTACGGACTGATCGGTCCTGTTGTAGAGCAACCCCAGTACAATATGCTCTGGAGGTTCAAGATGGAGCAGGACTATTTACCTGTTTTCAAAAATGTTGGTCTTGGTACCACCATCTGGAGTCCACTCGCCGCCGGATTTCTTACTGGTAAATACCTTGAAGGCATTCCTGAAGGATCGCGGATGTCGTTTGATACTTTTGGCTGGTTGAGGGACCGCTGGTTCACAGAAGAGAATATTGGCAAACTCCGCCAGCTTCTTGCGTTTTCAAAAGAGCTGGGCGTGTCCATGGCCTCGCTCGCTATCGCATGGACCATAGCAAATCCACATGTTACTTCAACCATATTAGGAGCTACCCGGGAAGAGCAATTAACGGATAACCTTAAGGCCCTGGACGTAGTAAAAATGCTAACTCCGGAGCTG
>JANMHK010000054.1:0-9006 GCA_031375135.1 Sphingobacteriales bacterium
CCCATGATTTCAATGTTGCTCGCATTCATGGATAAATCCACTTCCACTTCTTTGTCATCTAATTCGCCCGATAAAATTTTTGCGCGAAATAATTGACGCGTTGCAGAATCTGCTTTTTCTTCAGTTGAATCAGTGGCAGGTTTTGCTTCAGCAGGAGCTTCAGCTGCAGGAGCTGCTGCTTTCTTCTTAGCACCACCGCTACGACGCGTTTTCTTAGCTGGAGCTGCAGTATCGGCAATTCCTTTACCATAGATCTCGTTGAAATCAACCAGTTCGATCATCGCCCTTTCAGCATTATCACCCAACCTTGCGCCGAGTTTTATGATGCGGGTGTAACCACCAGGACGAGAAGCTATTTTAGGAGCAACAACAGTGAACAGTTCTTTTACAGCCTCTTTATCGTTCAGGTAACTGAACACTACCCTGTGCTGGTGCATGATCTGTTCTTTGGTATCTGTTTTCTTGGTTTTAGTGATCAGGGGTTCAACATAAGTTCTAAGCGCCCTTGCTTTTGCCAGTGTAGTCACAATACGCTTGTACTGGATCAGTTGGCAGGCCAGGTTTTGTAACAGCGCCTTCCGGTGCGATTTGGTCCGGCTTAGGTTGTTGACTTTGTCTCCGTGTCTCATTTGACTTTTGTTTTTATGTTGTACCGGTCAGGAATACAACAGCATGAAATGTGATTAATGTGATAAATGTGGTTATTGTGATAAATATTCACAGACCCGCACATTTAGAACTCGTCCTTATCAAGACCCAGTTTGCTGAGGTCCATACCGAACTGGAGGCCGCGCTCATGGAGCACCTGCTCAATTTCAGCCAGAGATTTCTGTCCGAAATTCCTGAATTTCATCAGGTCTTCCTGCTCGTACTGTACCAACTCACTCAAACTATTGATCTTAGCAGCTTTCAGGCAATTGAAGGCACGAACAGAAAGGTCGAGGTCTTCCAATGGCGTCTTCAGGATCTTGCGAAGCTGAAGGGTCTGCTCATCAACCAGGTCTTCTTTCTTTTCTTCCTTATTGTCGAAAGTGATATTCTCGTCCGTGATGATCATGAGATGCTGGATCAGGATACGTGAAGCTTGTTTAACGGCTTCTTCAGGATGGATGGTACCATCTGTTGCAACGTCCATAACCAGTTTCTCATAATCCGTACGCTGTTCAACACGCGTATTCTCGATCGCGTACTTCACATTCTTGATAGGTGTGTAGATCGCATCGATCGGAATATAACCAAATGGAGCATCCTTCACCCTATTCTCATCGGCTGGAACATATCCACGGCCTTTGGTGATGGTGAGTTCGATGTTCAATTTAGCTGTGCTGTCCATGGTGCAGATCAGGAGATTGGGGTTCATGATCTGGAAAGAATTGGTAGCTTCTCCGATCATACCCGCAGTGAATTCGCTCCTGCCTTTGATGGACAACGTGATCTTCTCATTGTTCATGTCGTGGTCCACAACTTTCTTGAAACGAACCTGCTTCAGGTTCAGGATCATTTCCGTTACGTCTTCCACAACACCTTTAATGGTTGCAAACTCGTGGTCCGCACCTTCTATAAAAATGCCAGAAATGGCATATCCTTCCAATGAACTTAAAAGTACCCTGCGAAGGGCATTACCGATAGTTACCCCATAACCTGGTTCGAGCGGACGAAACTCAAACTGAGCTTCGAAATCGTTCGCTTTCTGAAGAATGATCTTGTCAGGTTTTTGGAAATTTAAAATGGCCATATTTAAATTTCAGATTTTAATTGGTGATCCCGAATGCTCGGGAAATTGAAAATGGTTATTATTTAGAATACAATTCCACGATGAGTTGCTCCTTGATATTCTCAGGGATATTCTCTCTCTCGGGCATCGCAATGAATGTACCGGTCTTTTCAGCTTCGTTCCATTCGATCCAGTTAAACTTAGGGTTCTTACCCTTCATTTTATCTGTTACGGAAGCATTGCCTGCAGACTTCTCTTTCAACCCGATCAAATCGCCAGGCTGAAGCGTGTATGAAGGAATGTTCACTACTTCACCATTTACAGTGATATGCTTGTGCGAAACCAGCTGACGTGCAGCAGGGCGGCTCGGTGCAATCCCTAAACGATAAACGGTATTGTCCAAACGAGACTCAAGAATTTTCAGGAGGTTTTCACCAGTAACACCTTTCATTCTTGCAGCTAGTTCAAATGTGTTGCGGAACTGACGCTCCAGCAAACCATACGTGTACTTTGCTTTTTGCTTTTCTTTTAACTGGATAGAGTATTCACTTGGGCTTTTACGCTTACGTGTTGCTCCGTGCATACCCGGAGGTGTGCTGTTTTTTGTGAGCCATTTTCCGTTTCCGAGGATAGGTTCGCCAAATATGCGGCAGATCCTGGTTTTCGGGCCTGTGTAACGTGCCATAATTGTTGTTTCTTGATTTTTTACAAATGATCCTCGATTATTAAAAAATCATAAAACTGAATCGGGATCTGAATTATCGAATTTTCGAATTGGCGAATTGGCGGACTTAGTTCGCTAATTCGCGAATCCGCTAATCCGTCAATCTTTATACCCTGCGTTTCTTAGGAGGCCGACATCCATTGTGCGGAAGAGGCGTCACGTCTTTGATCATAACCACCTCGATACCTGAATTAGAAAGCGCACGAATGGCACTTTCCCTTCCGGCACCTGGTCCTTTCACAAACACATCAACCCTTTTCATACCTGCTTCAAAAGCCACTTTTGCCGCATCAGATGATGCCATCTGAGCTGCATAAGGCGTGTTCTTTTTTGAACCCTTGAAACCCATTTTACCAGCACTGCTCCAGGAAACGACCTGGCCCTGCTTGTTGGTCAATGAAATGATGATGTTGTTGAATGTTGCTGAGATATGTGCATCTCCGAAGCTGTCTACCTTTACGATTCTTTTCTTAGCAGCCGCTTTCGCGCTTTGTTGAGCTTTAGCCATAATAACTTAAATAGGTAATCATTAATAAAAACTCCCGAAAGAGCCCCGCTCATTCCTCCGCCCGCACTAAGGGAATCCGGAATTGACCAGGTGGTTAAGTGCTATTAAAATGATTGAGGCCGTTTAAACAAACCTCAGTCAGTTTATTTCTTAGTTGCTTTCTTCTTACCCGCAACGGTCTTACGCTTACCTTTCCTTGTACGGCTGTTGGTACGGGTACGCTGACCACGAACCGGCAAGCCCTTACGGTGACGAAGACCACGGTAGCAAGCAATATCCAAAAGACGCTTGATACTCATCTGCACTTCTGAACGAAGCTGGCCTTCCACTTTGAACTCATTCGTGATGATGTTACGGATGGCAGTAAGCTCATCATCGTTCCACTCATTCACTTTCTTGTTCACATCAATGCTAGCCTTATCCAGGATATACTTCGCTGTAGAAGGACCAATACCATATATATAGGTAAGTCCAATTTCACCTCTTTTTGTCTTAGGTAAGTCGATACCGGCAATACGAGCCATATACTAATTTGTCGTTTAAATGTTTAATGAAGATAAAAAGCGTTCAAGCCGCCCTTATCCCGTTCTTTTAATTATCCCTGACGCTGCTTAAAACGGGGATTCTTTTTGTTGATCACATAAAGCCTTCCCTTTCTCCTCACAATCTTGCAATCCACACTGCGCTTCTTAATTGCTGCTCTTACTTTCATGATTATTGCTTTTTCAGAATTTATTTATACCTGAATATGATCCTACCCCTGGTCAAATCGTACAAGCTCATCTCCACACCTACCTTATCCCCAGGCAAGATCCTGATGTAATTCATCCTCATCTTTCCTGATATAGTAGCCAGTATCTCATGCCCATTTTCAAGTTTGACTTTGAACATTGCATTACTCAATGCTTCTACGATAACTCCATCCTGTTTGATCAGTGCTTGTTTGGCCATACTTTTTGGGTGCGCAAAGATAAGAAAATCCAATTCACTGGCAAAATAGTTTGCCAACGAATTGGATAATAATTTGACCTTGAGGCCAGGCGATTATGCGCAAGGCCTCAAAGATATGTATAAAATATTGAATTCCAGCTTCTTACATTAGTTAAAGCTATTCCACCAATAACCCTGTTCAGGGCCAGGACAGCTCAAAATTGGTCATTCCCTTGTAATGGTGCTGTAATTGGTTCAGATAATCCATGTTATGGACCTGCCTTGTTTCATCCCGATAATGCAGTAAACAGAAGCTATCCTGCTCATTCCTGACATACTGGATGGAATAAGGGCCTCTTTCAAAAACCACAGAGCCGTCGTCCGAAGCGGTTTTTGTAAACCCAAGCTCCGCGAGGATCTCCGGATCCAGGGGCACGGCGTAGATATGGTTCATATCGTACCAGAATTCGTTCTCTCCGTGTGCGATCCGGGCTTTTCGGTCGCCTCGGCTCACTTCCAGTACATCACCTACCCTTCGCTGGCCTTCGAAATCGGCTAATACAATGTCTCCTTCCCTGACTTCATTTAGTTTTAACATGGTTGTCAATTTTGGGTTATCCTAATTTAAACCATTTAAACCAAAAAACCATGCCGCTATTCCGCCCAGCTCATGATATAGTCCTGATTTTCCAGCGTTAACGCATACTGTGTAAGCATCAACGGATGAAATGTATCCACCATCACCGCCAACTCTCCGGTTTCCTTCTTGCCAATACTTTTCTCAACCGTCCCCGGATGCGGGCCATGGGGAATGCCGGCAGGGTGAAGCGTGATCATCCCTTTGGTGACATTCTTCCTGCTCATAAAATCGCCGTCCACATAGTACAAGACCTCGTCACTGTCAATATTACTATGGTTGTAAGGTGCCGGGATCGCATTTGGATGATAATCATACAACCGCGGCACAAATGAGCACACTACAAAATTATTGGCCTCAAAAGTTTGATGAACCGGCGGCGGTTGGTGAACCCGCCCCGTGATGGGTTCAAAATCGTGGATCGAAAATGCGTAGGGATAGCAACAGCCGTCCCAACCTACCACATCAAATGGATGATGCCCATAATGAAGTCCATATAACATCCCCTTCTTTTTTACCCGGATCAGAAAATCACCCGCTTCATCATGTGTGACGAGGTTTACCGGTGGCCGCATATCCCGTTCACAAAAAGGCGCGTGTTCAAGCAACTGCCCGTACTTGCTCTGGTAACGCTTGGGAAAACGGATGGGGCTAAACGATTCTACAATGAAAAGACGGTTGGCTTCCGTTTTAAATTCCACCTGGTAGATGGTTCCCCTAGGTATCACCAGGTAATCGCCATAGGCGAAACTTAATTCCCCATACATTGTTTTAAGCACGCCTTCCCCTTCATGTATAAAAATCAGTTCATCCGCATCCGCATTCTTGTAGAAATAATCTTTCATACTCTCCTGGCAGGCTGACAGAACAATATGACAATCACTATTCACCAGTACGGGCTTCCTGCTTAAAAGAAAATCCCTCTCCGGTATCAACTGAAAACCTTCAAAGCATCGATGCTTTAGCATTTTTTCTTCGGCTATCCGTGGCGTCAAATCCAGCTGCGGTTCCGTTTTGATGATCTGGGTGGGTGGGTGGCAGTGATACAGTAGTGAATAGTCGCTCGAAAAGCCTTCTGTGGAGAACAGCTGTTCAGCATATAATCCGCCATCAGGTTTCCTGAATTGGGTATGGCGTTTATGGGGAATTTCACCGAGGCTGTGGTAATATGGCATAGCAAGGAAATTGACCCAAATTACAAATTTATACGCATCAGTTGAAGGCCACTTCTGATCAATATTGCGAGGCCCAACTTAAATGCTTACCTTTTAACAAATAAAACTATCGACATGTCGTCATCCCGCAGGACCTGGCTCAAGCAAGCTTCTTTCACACTGGCAGCAATGGGAATCGGTGAACAGTTGGCTGCAGAAAACTTTGTCAGAAAAGATGCGAATCAGGTCATCCTTCTCAACAGTAACGAAAATGCATTCGGGCCTTCGAAAAAAACAATCCAGGCACTGGCCCAGGCCGCAGCCAAATCAAACAGATATCCTGATGATCAGGCACCCCTGCTCATCAGAAAACTGGCCTCCCATCATTTTACCGCCCCTGACCAAATCATGATCACCCCGGGTTCATCCGAAGTACTCGCATTGGTGGCATTGCTTGCAGCAAAACAAAAAGGGAATGTCATCACCGCGGAACCTTCCTTTAATTATTGGACAAAACTTGCCGAAGAAAATGGTTTAAAAATAATTAGAGTTCCTCTTGACCGCGAAAGAAAACTGGACCTCGACAAAATGAGGGCCTCCATCAATGCAGAGACCCGCATGATCTATGTTTGCAATCCCAACAACCCCGTGGGCAATTATGTGGAGCATGAAAAACTAAAAAACTTTGTACTGGAATGCAGTGCAAGTTCTATGGTGTTACTTGATGAAGCCTATACTGAATTTGCCGGTATCCCATCATTATCCGCTCTTGCCCAAAACAATAAGAATATCATCATCGCAAAAACTTTTTCAAAAATCTATGCACTGGCCGGTGCCAGAATCGGTTATGCCATCGCACACCCCGCCACAATAAATACACTGAAGAACCTGCAGGCCTGGGCGAACGGGGCAGTTAGCCAAACTTCTATTGCAGCAGCTTCCGCAGCCTTGGACGATCAGGAATTTGTAAAATACTGCGCTTCAAAAACAAAAGAGGCCCGGGAAAAAGTATACGCCACACTGCAAACACTAAACCTCGAGTATATTCCTTCCGCTACCAGTTTCATGATGTTTAACGTTGACAAGATCAAATGCGATTACGAAGGCGCAATGCAGAAGAAAAATATTATGGTGCAATACCGAAATCATTTCGGCGGAAAATGGTCGCGCGTCAGCATGGGAACTTTGGAAGAAATGGACACATTTTGTAAAGGCCTGAAAGAAATCTGTTCCTAGGTCTAAAAATACACTTTGCCTTTCTGGATGGTGAGTTTGCCTTTATCGTGCAAATGCCTGATGGTTCTGATCACTGTTTCGACCCTCAGCCCAGTCATCTCCGCGATCTCTTTCCTGGTTAACGCCATCCTGGTTTTATCACAAGATGGACAATGGTCGCCCACCTGCTCATTAATGTCTTTATACAAATTGATGATCGTGGACACTTTTCGTTCCGGATCCTGTGAAGCCACTTCTTTCAATATGATAAACTTCTCCCGAAGGCGCTCGGCCATGAGTTTAGTAAAACTGAAATGAATGATAGGATTCTCCCTTAACAATTGCAAGAATATCTCTTTGGGTAATCTGATCAACAGACAATCTGCATCAGCTACAGCGCTTGCTACATAAGGCCCGCCATCCAGCAACGGAAGCTCCCCAAAACTTTCACCCACCCGAACAATCTTTTGAACAAACTCTTTACCGTCATCATCAACATTCATCCATTTTACTTTTCCTTCCACCAATTGATGATAATTACGGCCCTGGCAACCTTCCCGAAATATGGATTCTCCCTTGTCAACTTTCTTATAAGTGGCACCGTAACACAATAAAACGTCGATATCAATAGTTGGTCCCATGCCATAAAATTACTCTTTACCTCCAGCTGCCGGAAATCTGAGTGCATGATAAGGATCATATTTATATATGATTGCATGCATAGATACAGTAGTTATGATTGAACGCATAAAATCACCTTTCACTGCAGACTAATATTGCCCAACATTGATCACATAAATAGAATACAATGAAAAAGTTCCTCCTTATCGCAGGCCTGATGATCGCAGCCGCCGCCTGTTCATCTAATGGAAAATCAGACAAAGCAAGCGAAGAGCAAAAACAAGACACGGGCAAAATTTCTGCAACTGAACCCAGCACTACGAGTAACGATAAGGGAATTGGAAAGTTTCAAGACGTACCCATTGATCCTGCCCTAAACAAGCCGATGGCTGCAAAAGGAAAGGCTGTATATGATATGAAATGCAGTGCCTGTCATAAACTGACTGCCGACAGACTGGTAGGACCAGGATGGAGCGGAGTCATAAAGAGACATCGCCCCGAATGGATCATGAACTTCGCCACCAACGTAGATGAGATGCTGAACAAAGATCCAAAGGCACAGGCTCAATTGGAAATCTGTCTGGTCAGAATGCCCAACCAGAATTTGACAGATGACGACGCAAGAGCAGTCTATGAGTTCATGCGCGAAAACGATGGCGTTAAATAATCAACACCTATTCCTGACTATAAATCCAACAACATGTTTCGAAAATTATTAGCTATTACCTCAGTCCTCCTTGTTATGAGTCTCGGCTGGGTTTCTTGCAAACCAAAGGATGCTTCATCAGCCGTAGGCGGCGACGCAGCGTTAAAAGCTTATGTAGCACCAGGCAAATATGATCAGTTCTACAATTTTGTATCGGGTGGTTTCAGTGGCCAGATGTCCGTCTACGGACTTCCGTCAGGTCGGCTCTTCCGCGTCATCCCTGTCTTCTCCGTCGATCCTGAAAAAGGATACGGCTATAGCGAAGAGACCAAGGCCATGCTCAATACATCAAACGGATTTGTACCATGGGATGATCTTCACCATACTGAACTCTCACAAACAAACGGCGAGATTGACGGGCGCTGGGTTTTTGCCAACGCAAACAACACGCCCCGGATCGCCCGGGTTGACCTGAAAACGTTCCGTACCGCAGAAATTCTTGAAATTCCAAACAGCGCGGGTAATCACTCCTCTCCTTTCATTACTGAAAACACAGAGTATGTGGTGGCAGGCACACGTTTCAGCATCCCACTTGGCGACAATACAGACGTTCCTATCAGTACCTATAAGGAGAATTTCAAAGGCACCATCAGCTTCATCAGCGTTGCTACAGAAGGCAAGATGGATATCGCTTTCCAACTGCTTCTCCCGGGTGTAAATTTCGATTTAAGTCATGCTGGCAAAGGTCCCAGCCACGGATGGTTCTTCTTCAGCTGTTACAATTCTGAACAGGCTAATTCCTTGCTCGAGGTGAATGCTTCACAGCGCGATAAAGACTTTATCCTGGCAGTCAATTG
>JANMHK010000236.1:0-7019 GCA_031375135.1 Sphingobacteriales bacterium
GCTGGTATGGGATCTGGTTAGTCAAAGGAAAAAGGAATGGAACGTGGGCGATCATCCCAACGAAATGTGCATGACCAAAGATGGTAAATATCTGTTTGTTGCCAATGCAAACGACAACTCCGTATCCGTAATCAACACTGCGGAAGGAAAAGTGATTGAAACCCTGAACGCTGCACTATATCCAGATGCCCCTGCGGGTTCCACTTCCAATGGTGTTGCCCTGACTGACAATGAAAAAACACTCTACGTAGCCAATGCAGATAATAACTGTCTCGCTGTTTTTGATATCGCGAAACCCGGCTTCTCCGAATCAGAAGGCTTCATCCCAACGGGCTGGTATCCTACCAACATTAAGGTGATCGGCAAGAAGATATTTGTCAGCAATGGCAAGGGCTTTAGTTCACAGGCCAATCCTTATGGCCCCAGCCCCGTGAGACCCCGACAAGCAGTTGTCCGACACCAGGGCGATACGTCACAAACCAAAGAGGTTCAATATATCGGTGGGCTCTTTAAGGGCACGATGTCGATCATTGATGAGCCCGATGATAAACTTCTTGCCATCTATTCAAAAGCAGTATACGCCAACACACCGTTCACCAAAGAAAAAGAAACCCTCTCTTCCGGAGAAGCAGGCAATCCCATTCCTATGAAAGTGGGTGGCCCTTCTCCCATCAAATATGTGTTTTATGTGATCAAGGAAAATCGCACGTACGATCAGGTATTGTCAGATATTTCCGGGGGGAATGGTGATACCAGCCTCTTGCTATTCGGCGAGAAAGTAACACCCAACCAGCACGCCATTGCAACCGAGTTTGTATTGCTGGATAATTTTTATGTAGACGGCGAAGTGAGTATGGATGGGCATAACTGGTCGATGGGTGCTTACGCAACGGACTACCTGGAAAAAAACTGGCCCACCAATTATGGGGCCCGGGGTGGAAGTTATGACGGCGAAGGAAACCGGGAGATCGCAAATAATAAGAACGGTTTCTTCTGGGACAATTGCAAACGAAACGGTGTCAGTTTCAGGTCATACGGAGAATTTGTAGACAATGGAAAAGCGAATATTCCGGTATTGGCAGGAAATTTCTGTAGCTATTATTCCAGTTACGACCACATGGTCAGGGACACCTCCAGATTTTACCAGTGGAAGAGAGAGTTCGATTCACTGCTTGCCGTAAATGCGGTACCGCAATTCAATTCGCTCAGGTTCGGCAATGACCATACAGAAGGACTAAGAGTAGGCCGTCCAACTCCGTGGGCACATGTTGCAGATAATGACCTCGCCGTTGGATTATTCGTAGAATATCTTTCCAAATCATCTATATGGAAAGAAACTGCAGTTTTCATTGTTGAAGACGATGCGCAAAATGGACCTGATCATGTGGATGCACATCGAACCACAGCCTATGTTGCCGGGGGATTTGTAAAACGAAAGTTTATCGACCATAGCATGTATTCTACCTCGTCCATGCTGAGAACCATGGAGCTGATCCTCGGACTGCCACCGATGTCGCAATACGATGCTGCGGCAACCCCTATGTGGAGGAGTTTTTCAGCAAATGCTGACCTCACGCCATTCATCGCCAGGCCTGCGAACATCGACTTTAATGAATTGAACAAAAATGCCACCACGGCGTCTGCGAAAAAAAGCGCCGGATGGGATTTCAGCAAAGAAGACCGTGTGCCCGATCTCGAGTTCAGCGAAGTCATCTGGAAAGCGGTGAAAGGGGAGCATTCGGTGATGCCTGCGCCACGCAGGGCGGCGTTTGTGAAAGTTGGCGCTGAGGAAGAGGGGGAAGATTGATTATTTTTAGGAGGTGAAGCATATCATCATTGGCTCAGGATTACTCATTACCCTGCTGATCATCCTGTTCAAACTGGCCGAAGTTCAATTCACCCAGGGGAATGTCAGGATGGAAGTGATCATTGCCATCACCTCGGTGATCTTCTTCATCATCGGCATTTACTTTAATCGGAAAAAGGAGAATGTAAAGCCAAGCCGGCCAGAAGCAGCTACCGAAGAGCCCCAGGTATTTATCGACCAGAAGAACCTGCAAAAGCAGCAGGCCAACTCAAACGGCCTGAGCAAAAGGGAGTTGGAAGTTCTACAGAAAATGGGCGAAGGGTTTTCCAACCAGGAGATCGCAGGAACCCTGTTCTTGTCGGAAAGCACCATCAAAACCCATGTGTCAAACATCCTGTTTAAACTGGATGCCAAGCGCAGAACAGAAGCGGTCAAGATCGCCAGGGAAAAGGGGCTTATTTGAAGGATGTGGATGTTTTAGTACCTGAATTCATACTTTCGGAAGGTCAATTTCATCCTTTAGTATGAGTGACTCGCCTCGGTTCAATACTAGTTTAGCATCAAACAACTACTTATGCAAAAGCTCATCCTTCGTTACAGTATTTATGCCGCGCTTACGCTGATCGTCATCGGCCTGTTCAATTTTACAGTCTTGAGTAAAATGAGCTATGAAGTTCAGGAGATTGCCGGCTACCTGAGCATATTCCTCTCCATGATCTTTGTGTTCCTGGGGATCAAACAATACAGGGATCAGATCAATGGCGGTAAACTGAGTTTCGTGGAGGGACTGAAGGTTGGCACTCTGATCATTTTGATCCCCGCCATCGCTTTTGGCCTGCTTGATCTGGTGTATACGGAACTGATCAACCCGGCATGGAAAGAGCAATACTACACTCACTACCTTGAGCAATACAAATCGCTTCCGGCGGCAGAGTTTGAAAAGATGAAAGCCCAACTTAAAGCCCAGCAGGACATGTTCAGCTCACCCGGCCTTCAGTTCCTTATCATGTCGATGACGGTATTTGTGCTCGGCATGATCGTTACGGTGATCTCGTCGCTAACGCTCAGGAGATTTTAGTCAAGGCCTGTGCTACTCAAAACTCACTTTCTTCAAATAATATGTATCAGGATCAATCACGGGTGCCGAATCTGATTGCAGCAAAGTCTCTTTCTTTGAAAGCATGATTCTTTTTCTGCCTGATGAAGTCTGAATTTCTACCGGCAATGGCATGTCAATGTTCGATAGCCTAACGGAATATGTTTTCGGGCCAGTCTGCCTAACCTCTATCCCCAGCTTGTCGGTGGTATACAGAAATAGATTGAATAAGGGTTTTAGGTTTTGTCCTGATGCCGTGTTGAAGTGGTTCAGCAAGTCATCGGTCATTACCGTATTCACGTAGGTGTATCTGGGATCGGTCGCAAACGCTTTTATGGCCGGGAAGAAAACATCATCTCCAATCACCCAACGCAGCGTGTGCATGAAAAATGCCCCCTTGCCATAGATATCGCCAATATAGGCCACCCTGGAATCCACCACATCGCCGCGGACGATGGGATATTTGTTTTGTGTAGAAATGGCCGTACTCTTCATTCTCTCAATATAGGCAGCACGACCTCCGAAATCCTCGAAAAACAGCGCGTCGCCAAAGCTGCATATCCCTTCCTGGATCCACATATGGCCCCAATCTTTATTACTGACTTTGTTCGCCCACCATTCGTGTCCGAACTCGTGGTGCATGAGCCAATCAAAATCTACATTGCCCACCTTTACATATTTAAACTTATTGCCGTAAGCGTTCAGCGTCTGATGCTCCATTCCCAAATGCGGCGTTTCACAGATAGCCAGTTTCTCTTTTGCAAAAGGGAACTCTCCAAAATACTTCTCCTGCATCCGGGCTGACCTTTCCAGTAGATCCAAATGATATTTCGCACGCGGCTTATTGTAATCCAGCACATAAAACTCCATGGACACAGTGTTTCCAGAAATGGTCTTGTACGGCCTCTTCTCCACCAGATACGACCCCACGTTGAAAAGGATGCTGTAGTTCGCGATTGAATAAATGGTCTTCCAGTGATAGGTCGATTTCTTTCCCTTGGTGGAGGAGTTTACCAATACACCGGGGCCAGCAGCTACGAGTCCTTTAGGCACGGTGATGACCAGATCTGCGCCTTCGTCGGGCTCATCACTGGGATGATCTTTGCATGGAAAGAAGATATCGCCCCCATCAGCCTGACAACTCATCGCAATCCAGTTTCTGCCAAGGCTGTCTTTCGCCCACTGGATCCCTCCATCCCAGGGTGGGTTTGCCGCAATGGGAGGCATACCCCCGTAATCGATCCTAACCTTCTGTTTGCCAAGGGTAAAAGCAGAAGCACCCTTTATACTGATCAATCCGTCGGTATGGGTGAAGAGTTGCGTTTTCCCATTGACAGTGATTTTGGAAATGGTATAGACATTGTCGAGATCAAAGATCAATACCGGGGTTGAGCCGTTCAGTATTAAATCGATCTCCGTAAACCCTTTGTAAGACATGGACTCAGGGGACACGTCGAGCGAAACAGTGTAGTGCCTGATATCCATCAGGGCCTGTTCAGGTTTGAGCACGCCACCCGAAATTCTTTGTTGCGCCAGGGATAAAAATGATATAGAGATCAGGAATACAGAAATAAAAGATTTACGCATTTCTCAATTGTTAAGATGATCAATATACATCATAAAGAGTTTGAATATTATGTATATTCGGCAAAATTCTACGACGTATGAAATGGCAAAAATTTACTTTGGTGGCAGTGGCTTCGCTGCTTCTTTTCTCCTGTGTCAGTACTAAGAAATTTGATTCTCTGAACAAAAAATATGACGAACTGAATACATCGTATACAGGAGTACAAAATGATCTGCGGACTTGTCGCGACGAAAAAGCGGAACTCGACAGGAAAAGGGCGGTCCTCGAAGCAGAAGCTGATGGCATGAAAAAACAAATTGAGTTCCTGAAGCAAAACAATAACCAGGCACTTAAGCAACTGGAAGACCTCTCCGTGATCTCTGGTTCACAGGCAGAAAGCATCAAAAAATCGATGGAGAATCTGGGCATGAAGGATATGTATATCCAGGATCTGCAAAGCCAGATGGCCAGAAAAGATTCCCTGAACATGGCGCTGGTGATGAACCTAAAAGGCGCTGTTGGAAATATGAACGATGAGGACATCAATATCAAGGTGGATAAAGGTGTTGTATTTATCGACATTTCCGATAAGCTGTTGTTCAAGGTTGGCAGTTATGACGTTACTGACCGGGCCAGCGAAGTGCTTGGCAAGGTTGCACTGGTGCTGAAGAACCAGCCTGAGATTGAGTTTATGGTAGAAGGACACACGGATAATGTTCCTTTCAAGCGTGGAGTACTTACCGACAACTGGGATCTTAGTGTGAAGAGGGCTACTTCAGTGGTGAGGATCCTCCAAACTAAATATGGACTTGACCCTGCTAAGATCGCTGCAGCCGGCCGCGCAGAATATCTGCCTGTTGGAAGCAATGATACAGTAGAAGGACGGGCTGCAAACCGCCGCACCCGCATCGTGATCTTACCACAACTTGATCAGTTCTTCAAGTTGCTCGAACCGAAGAAAGGATAGGGGAAATGTGATGAATGTACCTAATGTAATGAATGTAGGCAATGAATGTGGTGTAATGAGAGGAATGTGTTGAAATAGCAGAGCCCTATAAAAGAAAATGTGCTAATGGATTGGAAATTATTCCGCTTCATTAGCACATTTTCATTAAAGGCCATTTACCACATTCTCACATTCATTCTTCACATTCAGTACATTCCCTACATTCATCACATTCTAGGTACAATCACATTCTATACGCTGCTGCATTAATATTCATCCCTGCACCTACTGATGCAAACAGAATAACGTCCCCAGGTTCCAGACTATGGCCATCTTGCTTCCCGTGCAGCACCAGATCAAGAAGTGTTGGTATAGTGGCAACCGAGCTGTTGCCCAGCCACTGGATACTCATAGGCATAATATCTTCCGGTGCTTTTTGCCCATATAATTTGTACATGGCATGAATAATGGCTTCATCCATCTTTTCATTGGCCTGGTGTATGAATACTTTCTTCAGGTCTTTGATATCGACGCCGCTTTTCTCCAGGCATTCTTTCATGGCAGCCGGAACATGCTTGACGGCATACTCATATACTTTCCTACCTTTCATTTTGATATACCTGACCCGGGGATCGCTGTGCGGGAAGAAAGATTTACCCATATTAATATAATAGGCCTCGTCCACGCAGTGGGATTGCACACTATAGCCCAGAATTCCACTTCCATCTTCCTCGGTTTCCTTAAACTCTACAATGGTTGCTCCGGCACCGTCGGAAAAGATCATACTATCCCGATCGTAGCTGTCAATCACCCGGGAAAGTGTCTCTGATCCAATGATCAGGGCCTTGCTGGCAATCCCTGCTTTAAAAAATGCATCTGCCTGTATCAGTCCCTGCAGCCAGCCGGGGCAGCCGAAAAGAATATCATAGGCAATGCAATTAGGGTTCCTTATTCCCAGATCATGTTTTACCCTGCTGGCCAATGAGGGAACCGCATCTGTCTGGATCGAGTGTTTGTTTACATCGCCAAAATTATGTGCAAATATGATCTGGTCGATCGTTTCAGGATCTACGCCACTATCGTTGATCGCCTCACGGGCAGCCATAGTAGCCATGCTGGAACTATTAATGTCGGGGGAAGCATATCTCCTTTCTTCTATCCCTGTAATGGCTTTGAACTTGTCCACCACTTCCTGGGGTGCGGTTTCTATCCGGTGATGCTGGTCGCTGTAGAAATTATGGATCGTAAAATCCTTATTGGATTTTATATCAGGCGGGATATAGGATCCCGTACCTGTAATCACTGATCTTTTCATCATTGTAGCTTGTTGACCGCAAAAGTATTCAATAATGTAAGAAATCTCTTCGAAAAAGATCAGGCCAACTCCTCAAACTCGCCGGTTTTGCGGTTCTTACGGACATTATCCCAGGCAAAACATTTGCCATTCATGGCTACATAAACGCCATGGGGTAGCGATTGTACAAAGGCCATGGCACTGCCGAGGTTAAAAAGACCGTCGGAACTGCCGAATTTATAGGGGATCATGGCACCTGTGAGCACAACGGTCTTGTCTTTCACGCGGCCCGCAAGAAATCGGGCTGTG
>JANMHK010000073.1:0-5021 GCA_031375135.1 Sphingobacteriales bacterium
CCGGTGACTGAAATAAAATTTGGACTGAAGGAATTTGAAGATGAAAAAAAGCAGACACTCTGGTATCTACTTAAGAGCCCGTTCATGAACATACCGAGGATAAAGAATTAGCAGAAATACATCTTCCCAAAAAATTGGCCATGGCAATAAAGACGTTACCGGCTTAGTCGACGGGAATAAAAAACCATCTCTGCTTGAGGCGGAGATGGTTGGAATCATGTAGAGAGCAGAAGCATTATTCGAATTTCTTGGAATCATAGAATTCCCAGCCCATATCCAACTTCCCATCAGTAATTAGAAATGATACAAATAGTGGGACATCCACGGATTTTCCCGTTTTAGCATGCTTGGCAGTATATCTTGCCCAAATGTGGCCGAACTTTTGGCCATCCGGCGTAATCACCACCTCATATATTGGATCCCCATAACTCACTCCTGACCAGTTTGCCCGCTCTGCCTTTTCATTGGCAAGTGCTGCAGATACCAACATGCCTTTTTGGGTTGTATCCAGGGACCAGGCGTTATACCAGACCATAGCGCTATCGGCAAAGCACGACTGTGCCGCGTCCCAATCGCCTTTCTCAATAGATGTGACCAGTTTTTTCAGGAGGTCAACATTAGCGCCTTCAAACTCAGCTCCCGCTTTTGACGCGGTTGCTACAGTAGCTTCGGGAACAACCGGGTCTGTTTTTGGAGCTTGTGAATTGCAGGCTAACATGGTAGCCGCAAACAGGAGAATTAGCAGATGTTTCATGTGTTTGTTTTAGGTGAATCAAAGTTGGAAAATTGCCGCTATAAGGTATGTAATAAAACGAACAAAGCCATAACATGACAATGGATACATGGGCCAGTGCATACATCGATTATCTCGACGGGATTTTCCGCTGCATTCATCGATCATCTTGGCGGGATTTTCCGCTTTCACATGCTATACTATTGAGATCCAGGTCTACCAATTAAACTTCTGCTCGTTGGAGTAATCGTTTCTTTTATTCAGTCCCCACCTAACATCTACATAGTTGGTTATGGCAACAGGCCCCGAGTTCACGCTGGGAACGTTGGCATTTCTGATCAATACTTCCTCGCCAGGTTTCGTATCAAAAGAAATCCTGGTTCTTCCAAAATAAGTGGTCACCTCCGGCTTCTTTCCCATGTCAACAGCCGACACCGGAATATCTGTTTCAACAATGCATGGCCCGCCTTTTTCACTGATCACCCTGATCATGGAAGTCTGACCCCCTGCCCTTACCGCATTAATCCGGAAAGCTCCCTCTGCCCTCAGGTTCCGGAAGCTTGCATTTGCCCAGGACGAAGGCATGGCGGGGAAGACAGAAACCACACCCCGATGGCTTTGCAGTAACATTTCCGCAAAAGCGGTTACCCATGACTGTGGTGATTCAAAACAAGGGCCGGCTTCTTTATACAAACCATTCACCTCACCATGCCGATTCAAAAACCTGTCGAGCTGATTCCTCGCCGAGTCGCCCTTTCGCATGTATGCATACATGGACGCAGAGCCGGTGTACGAATAACCCGCCAATGCCGTGGGCATCGATAACCAATGGGTGATTGATTTTTCCATCAGGGCCCTTGAAGCAGCATCATCCGGGTCAACCTCTTTGTAAGGATAGATCATCATCAAATGAGAGTAATGTCGGTGTGATGAAGTCAGCGCAACATTCTTCCCGATCATGTAGCCCGTTTCGTTCACATAATAATCTTGCAACTTATCCAGCAGATAACTCCAGCTGTTTCTTTCAGTATCATGACGATCCAACATGCTATCCGTTTCAATCAGGGTCTTCAATCCCCATCTCAGTGCCGCCATGGTATAGTGTGCATCCTCTGCATCGGCATACTCCGGAGAATGAGATGTTGGAAGATGGTATTTCCCGTCACTGCCCAGCTTTAATAAATGGGTCAGATAGGTCACAGAACGCTTGAGCAGTGGATAGATCTTTTTTGTCAGTTCCGCGGTATCTCCTGAATAGAGAAAATAACGATGATAATAGTAGAGTGTCCAGGTAAGATCGCCTAGTTCAAAACGGCCCGCCTTAAGATCGTTTTGATCCAGCGGGCTGATCAGGTCGTACCCCGTTATCCTGCCGATGGCTGCTGCATCTGAACGCCATGGTACCGGCACGTTGTTGATCAGGTTTTTGATATTCCTATTGAGGTGATCGAACAATGAAAATCCGGTTTCAAGATGATTGGTGACGAAGATGTTAGAGTATGATAACTGCGTGTTGAGGTTCCACCAGATCGCCGGCCATGGTGTGGCGCTGGTGAACCAGGGGCCCATCAGATCCACCATAGGCTCACTCTTACGGGTAGCCGAAGCCAGGTTATAAAGTTGAAGCCAGTAGTAAGATTGCATCCGCGCGTCGGGAACCGCGATGAAGCTTTTTTGGAAATAGTTGCTCCACCATGTTTGGTGGATGGCGAAAACGTCCGCGGGATTTTTCAATCCATATTTCTTCAGATGGTCTATGGCTTCGGCCGCTGAGCCGTCATTCGCTTCAGCACCATATCCCACTGCGATGGTCAGATCCTTTCCTTTCTGCTGCCAGGCCGTGGTGTACCCGCCGCCGTTCAGGAGCTTCTGGCGGGAGATCTTTACGCCCGCAGTATCTTTCTGCACGGGTTCGGGATTGTAGGTGTAGCGATACTGTTCTACATTAACCCGACCTGAACTGAATCTGGGGGTGACGCTTCTCTCGGGCACCCATTGCCACGCAAGGCCATCTTCACCACCCGATCCTTCGGCCTTGATATGGATCACCTGCTCGCCGGTAGGAACAAAGGCATGGAGTTTGATCTTACCCTGGGTGGTGGTGACCGAACCAGAGGCTTCAGCTTTATAGATGTCGAGTTTAATATTGGTCGACACGATATCGCCTTTTGTGAGTAGGAGAAATTTTCCAATCGGCAGTCGCGGCCTTGACACCAATTGCTCAGTAAACATAGAGTCAGGGTAATGGGGCCGATTATCCGTCACATCGGATCGTCCCACGTTAAAGCGCAGGGCCTTACTGTTTTCTTTATAGATCAGGGTACCCAGCCTACCGTTGCCGAGTGGTATACCAGTATAGAAGTTGGTACTCAGGCTGTCCCAGTACAAACTCTGCTGGTCCATATACTTATCCCAGGGGATCGAGGGCATCTGGGCATGAGCAGAAAATGACAGAAAAACAAGCATGAAAAACTGGAAAAATTTCATGCTTTGAAGATAAGGCTTCTCTAAGTTGAATGAAACTAGCCTTCCGCAGTAGATGGATCAATGATCTCCGAAACCTGAGAGACCTTATTCGCAGGAAATCCACCTTTCGACGCGTGTTCCCGAACCATCTCTTCATTTGGCGCAATGTAAATGCAGTAGATCATATCACCGGCCACATAACTATGAACCCACTGTATGGACGGGCCCATCTGGCTAAGAACACCGCAAGAAACTTGCGAAATTCCAACTAACTGATCGTGCGTTAATTTACTTGCACCAGGTATTTCTCTTTCAATGACATACTTAGGCATAAATAAGAATTTGATTATTATTAAGAGATGCTTATTCTATTGACTAATTAGCTGATTAACTCATTGACTAATTCTCTATTCTAAAAGTATACATTATCTCGATCCCTAGGAATTTATGAATTAGCTAATTAGTCAATTAGCTAATTAGATAATTGATACACCAACTCACCCCCATTCAGGAGCTGCTGATGTGTCAATTGCTTAACCGGCATTTCATTGCCGTTTAAGTATATTTTACTGATACATCCTTTGGTCTTGGGGTCTTTGACCAGGCTGCCTTTTGTCTTAATCGTCATCTTCTTACCACCAGGTAGTTGGATCACCGCAGTTTTCACGAGTGGGTAGCCGAATACATAGTTCCCCGAGGCCGGATTCATCGGATACATGCCTAAGGCCGACCAGACCAGCCAGGCACTCATCTGCCCGCAGTCGTCGTTCCCAGACAAACCATCAGGCCCTGTCTTATACAGACTATCTACCACAACGCGAATTTTTTCGGCCGCTTTTTCGGGATGGCCCGCTGCCGTATACATGTAAATGATATGGTGCGATGGCTCGTTACCATGAGCGTACTGCCCGATCAGGCCGGACACATCGTCTGAAGTATTTGTCCCGTGCAATACCGATGGCGAGTTGAACAGCTCATCCAACTTCTTTACCAGCTGCGGCTTTCCCCCATAGAGTTCTGCAAATCCATCTACATCCTGTGGCACAAAGAAACTATGCTGCCAGGCCGTGCCTTCGATATATTGGCCTTCGAAACCGTGCTCCGACAATAGCGGATCAAATGGCTCAATGAATTTGCCGGTACTGTCTTTCGCGCGCATGAAGCCGGTTACCGGGTCAAACAATTTCTTATAACTCATCGCGCGGTTATAGTAGTGATCATAGTCGGCCTTCTTCCCCATCTTCTTCGCCACCTGAGCGATACACCAATCGTCGAATGCATACTCAAGCGTGATGGTCACACTCCAGCCATGCTTATCCTGCGGCAGATAACCGAACCGTATATACTCCGGTGTCCCGCGTTGCTGCTGATTTGCGCTTTTCTTCATCGCTTCGTAGGCCCGTTTATGATCAAACCCGGCAATGTTTTTCAGAATTGCATCCGCTATAATCGGAACAGCATGGTAGCCCGTCATGGTATTGGTTTCCCAGGTGTTGAGGTCCCACACGGGCAGCAAACCGTTATCATCGTAAAACGACAACATACTATTCACCAATTCGGGAACTTTATTTGGTTGAGTAATGGTGAACAGCGGATTCAACGCCCGGAACGTATCCCAGTTTGAGAACACGGTGTACTTATTCCCTTGCTGCTTTCGAATCTTATTATCATGCACGCGATACTTTCCATCTTCGTCGGAGTAAAGATTTGGCGAAAGTGTTGTTCTGTAAAGAGCCGTATAGAATTTTTGCGCGAAGGCTCTATCCGATGTGTCGATCACGATCTTCGACAACTCCTGCTCCCATTGTTTCTCCGCCTGCTT
>JANMHK010000088.1:0-4673 GCA_031375135.1 Sphingobacteriales bacterium
CATCCACAAATGGCTTTGTCAGGTAGAATTTAGCAGCTTCCGTTGCATTCAACGTGTTTCCGATCGGATTAAAATAGTTGGCGTCATGTCGGATGGTCGCGTTGTCTGCATTCGTCAATATCACTCCGCCCGCAAATGCCGCAGTTACGGCAGCTTGCGCCTTTGGGGCATCAGCCTTACCCAGCCTCATACCGGCACGTAACAGCAATGAATACCCGAATTTTTTCCATTTAGGGATATTTCCGGAAAACATCACATCTGCCGCTTCTATTCTTTTAGCTGGATCCAGTGCTGCCGAAGCTTCTGTAAACTCCTGGATCAGCTTGGGATAAATGGACTGCTGGGTTTCATAAGCAGGGAAAAACAGTTGTTCTGTATAACCTGCTCCACCCTGGGTATAAGGTATATCTCCATAGGTGTCCGTCAATATCATAAATGCATAGGCCTGAAGAATCCGGGCCATGTTGTAGAGATTACTACGGGCAGGATCATTCTTTGTGGCTACCAAAACATCTTTCGTGTTCTTGATGACGTTTTGGTAAATCGCCTGCCAATTGGCCTGTGTAGCCGCCCTGTTATCCTGGTTATAATTCGCACCGGCAAGTACACCGGAGTTGGGGCTGATCACTTGTTGCACAATGCCCATTTCATAAATCAGACTTCCGGTTGTATGGGCACTGCTCAGTGCGGCCCTGTTCAGGATGAATGTAGGATCAATGGTTATCGCCGCCGTTCTGCTGGTATTCAGTTCATCAAAGCCTTTGTCGCACGAACCAAGGACAAGGATCGCGAATACCAGTATCTGTGTTTTTATTATTTTAGTCATGATCTTATCAGAATTTAATGTTCAGGTTTACACCAATGCTCCGGGTAGTAGGCAAACCGGGAGATTCCATTCCTATCAGGTTATCTGAGCTATAGCCGAAAGTTTCGGGATCGATATTATCCACCCATTTTTTCAGCATCAGCACGTTGTTGGCAAACAGGTTCACCTTCACACCTTTCACTGGCCAGCTCGCAGGTACATAACGTGATAGATCATAACCAGCCGTGATTTGACGCAGTTTCCAATACCCGCCCTTGTAGATCACCGGTTCAATCAAAGCCTGGGAGCGTACAACACTCCAGTAAGGCTGAACAGCTGACTTCGCGGTATTTTTATTTCCGTTAACATCAACGCCATCGCCAACGATACCCCCTTCCCTGCCTTGCAAGGTCGCCTTGTGAAGGCCATGACGCAGGGCATTGAAGTTGGTACCGGATAACATCATATTACCCAGTTTGAAGTCGATCAGGAAGGAAAAGCTTACCCCGTAAAAATTGAACGAGTTGGTAATACCACCTACCCAGTTCGGAATGGCACTGCCAAAATTGATGAGGTCGGCCGTCCTGAGCGGAAGTCCATTGGAGCCAAAAACCTTGTTTCCATTCGCATCACGCCTGTATCCAAAACCTGCGATTTGGCCCATGGGCAAGCCAACGATCTGCCTGAGTTCCCCGTTGAACACGTGGGTACCGACAGTGATCCGCTCGCCGGGCTTATCCGTCAATAGGCTCAGTACCTTGGTTTTGTTATATGCTGCTGCAAAAGTGAAATCCCACTGGAAATTCTTCATCTTCACAGGTACCAGATTCAATGTCATTTCAATACCCCTGTTCTCACTCTGACCACTGTTGATCCTTGTATTTACAAATCCTGACGCATCGGAAATTTGTGCGTTCACGATCTGGTCGATGGTTCTTTTCTGGTAAACCGATAATTCAAGCCCCACCCGGGAGTTGAACATTCTCGTCTCAATTCCAAATTCCATTTCCTTGGTCCTCATCGGACGGAGATTTGCATTCGGTACAGTTCCACCATTTGAACCGCCAACAGGACTGCCGTTGAAGAGGTTAGCGTTTACACCGTAGAACAGCAGATCGGCATATTCAGGTACGTCCGTATCACTACCCACTTCGGTATATGCAGCACGAAGCTTTCCAAAATCCAACCATTTAGGTTGATTCTTCATCGATTGGGTGAAGATATAGCTTAGAGACACAGAAGGATAAAGGATGCTGCGGTTGGCCTCGGAAAGTGTAGAGAACCAGTCGTTCCTCACCGTTCCGGATAAATAAAGGAACTGTTTGTAGTTCACCTCTGCAGATCCATACAGCGAATTCACTGATCTTTCTCTCAGATCGTAAAACGGATCTTTTGCCCTTCCATTTTGAACCGTGTACAATCCCCGTACAATGAAATCTGTCACCTGCACACTGTTCAGGTCACTTCGGCGGTACATATGGTTGCCGCCTACATTCGCGTTCAATCCAAAATCCCCGAATTTCTTATTCGCTGCAAAAAGAAAATCCGTGTTGATCTCCCTAAATCGCCTGCTTTCCTGTGTGTAAACTCCATTCACAAAACCGGCAGGAGCTGCAGGCAGCGAAGCCTGACCCGTAGGGAAGTTGTTATAGTCCTCATCACGTGACCAATAATCCTGCCCTACACGACCTTGCACATACAACCACTTGAGCAGATCATATTTCATTGAAACGTTTCCGAAGATCCGGTCCCTGCGTACATTATGAAACTGATCGGAGATGACGAAATAGGGATTGGTCCGGTTCTGAAATCTTGAATAGATATACTCGTTACCCGCAGCATTGTATTTATTATCCCTAAGTATAGAGAGTGGCAATGAGTTTGCCATGGCCATGATCACTGTAGGGATGGTATTGTCCTGGTTACCCACGTTGGGAGGATTCTTATTAAACTCGTTGGAGTAGTTTATATTACCACGGAACTGCAATTTATCGCTGAGTTCATAGGAAAAGCCAAGGTTAAGCGTTTTTCTGTCGAACGAATTCCCTTCAATGATACCGGTGCTTTTCAGATTTGCAAATGAAAGGTGTATACCGCCTTTGTCATTGCTTGCACCCAAGGTTACCGTATGCGTCATGTTCTGACCCATGCGATAGAATTCGTCGATCCTGCTGCCCTGCGGCGCGTAAGGAACGCTCAGATTATTGAACAACGCATGGGTCATACCCGGCTGGAATTTTTCACCAAATGACCATTGACCCGATGTTGGATTCGCTGTTGTTGGACGAACTCCGTCTTCACCCTGACCATACACCTTTTGATAGTCCGTAAAATCCAATGGCGTATCCATGGAATAGTTCAGGTTGTAAGTAACACCTATCCCCTTGTTGCCACCCTTTGTTTTGGTAGTGATCATGATCACCCCATTATTACCTCGTGAACCATAGAGTGCGGAAGCCGCAGCACCTTTCAGTACCGTCATGCTTTCGATATCGTCTGGGTTGATACTTGAAAACGCATCACCGCCATCAGAAGTGATACCACCCCCACGGGTACCAATAGAATTATCTGAGCCGGCATTACCTGGATTTGAACCAAAATTGGTATTGTCTACAGGTACGCCATTGATTACGATCAAAGGATTATTCTGACCCGCAATAGAAGTTTGGCCCCGAATCCGAATTTTAGAGGTACCTGCAGGCCCTGTTCCTAAACCCGAAATGCTCACACCAGCTATTTTACCGGTAAGGGCATTCATCATATTGGTAGTCCTGTTTACTGTCAGTTCCTCGGGCCTTACCTTAGCCGTAGAATATCCCAGTCCCTTTGAGGATCGCTCAATACCCAGGGCCGTCACTACAATGTCAGCCATTTGGGTAGCGTCTGACTGCAATACAATGTCAACAGTAGTTCTCGACCCCACCTTGGTTTCCTGCATGGCGAATCCTACATTAGAAAAAACCAATACGGCAGACTCGTCCTTAACCGTGATCTGGTATAAGCCGTTCGCATCTGAGATCGAACCATTCTTTGTTCCTTTTTCAGTGACACTGACATTTGACACTGCTGCTCCATTTGCGTCAGTGATCTTTCCCTTCACCGTTACCGGCGGGAATGTCTTGCTTTCGTTTGCTGAAATAAGAAGCGGGAGCAAGAGAATAACTAATAAGGCCGCAAAGCGAAACCTTTTTTGTTCCCGTTTTGGGCAATCTCGACCGACAACCCTTCCGAGAGGTGTTTTTGCAATGTTCATGCGCGCAAGTTTAGTTGGTTTGATGTCATAAATAATAAGCAATCTTCAGGGTAGGGACATCGCTAAATCAAAGTCAAAACAGGTTTCAGACTACTGCCAATAGCCGGTCGCCGTTAAAAATTTTCTTAGGATAGCGGAAAGGAATCAATGATTCACAAAACACTTGATGAAAAAATATCATCAAACATCATTCATCATCAATATCATCAAGAAGGTAAAAACTTAAAACTTAGCATTGCAGTTTTTGAAACTTTATTTACTACAACGTTGTCGAAAATTATTACTAATTTTTAGATATCTATGGCCATTTTTACAGAAGCACCGAAGATGACCCATGGAACTTAACACAATTAGCCATGACTTTAAAACTGCTGGCCAAATCGCTGAACCTGTCGTTCTCGACGGTATCCAAGGCGCTGCGCGACAGCCACGAAATCAGTGAAAGTACAAAGATGCGCGTGCTGGCCAAAGCCAAGGAATTGAACTACGAGGTCAATCCCTTCGCCAGCGGGCTGCGCAAACAAAAAACCCATACGATTGCAGTTGTCATTCCCGAAGTGGTCAGTGATTTTTTCGGACCGGTGATCAATGGGATCGAATCCATCGCCCAGGAAA
>JANMHK010000117.1:0-2040 GCA_031375135.1 Sphingobacteriales bacterium
CAGTATAAAAACTTTTTTACTTACGATGATAATGGTAATATTTTAAATCAAATAAAACACGATGGCAAACCCCGTAAAGAAGAACAGGAGGAAAGTCACGAAGAAATCCTGCTTGTCTTTCTTATACTGGTAGAACAGGCCAATAAGCCCGAGTATGAGGGGAAGGGCGAACAAGCTATTGTTGGCCTTATTCTCTCTAAGCGTTTCTGGTAATTTAGTTTGATTACCCAGCATTGCATTATCTACCACCGCAATACCGGTTTTGGTATTGCCGTCGCGGACGTTGCCGAATCCCTGCAGGTCATTTTGTTTACCAACGAAATTCCATCCAAAATACCGGAGGTACATCCAGCCGATCTGGTAAGAGATCGCCCATCTGATATTATCTGCCTGATTTGGTTTCTCACCTTCTTCCAGGTTAAGCCAGCGCTTATAGAAATCTGCATGTCCCTGGTCATTGCTCGCATCCCAGACCCTGGGAAGCAGCATCATATCTTCCGCGGCATATTTAGGCGAGGCATCATTTCCGGCAACGATATATTTATCTTTTCCCTTAACGTATTTAGTTTCTCCTTCCGCATATTCTTCCGGAGTGGCGGTGAACACCTGTCCATAGATCAAGGGGAAATCACCGTACTGCTCACGACCGAGATAGCCAACTAAGCTCATTGGGTTATCTACGTTGTACATGTCGATACCAGGATCTGAGTTTGACCGGATCATGGTGGTGACATAGGTGGAATATCCAAAAAGCATGAATGCAAAACACCACATGGCGAGTTTCAGGAAGTAGGGGTTTCTCTTAAGGGCAGCATAGCCATAGTTTGCTACTGCAAAAGCCAGGGCGCCGACAACGAGTGTCTTTACGATCAGCCCTGCGATAGAACCGCTTCCAATGAATGGATAAGCCACGGTAAAAATCATGAGGAATAACCAGAAGGCAAACTTTGTAGTCGAGATCTTGTCAGACCCGGCGATCCTGATGCCGTACCAGATCAGCGCGGCCAGGAGTGCGAAATAGAAAATGAAACCTGAAAAGAAGGGTAGTCCGAGGTCGTTCACAAAGAAAATATCGAACTTGCCCGCACCCTTAACCGTGTATTGAATCACGAATGTTTGCGTGATGCCCGTAACGGCGCATCCTATGATAAAAGCCCAAAACGTACCCCACGGTGTGGCTTTATAGCGTTTGAAGTAATAAATCATCACAATGGCCGGAATGGTCAGGAGGTTTAATAAGTGAACACCGATAGAAAGGCCCATCATGAAAAATATCAGGATGATCCATTTGTCGGCTCCTGCTTCTTCCGAGGAATGTTCCCACTTCAACATCATCCAGAACACAAGGGCAGTAAATAAAGATGACAGGGCATATACTTCGCCTTCTACAGCGGAGAACCAGAATGAATCACTGAAAGTATAAGCGAGGGCGCCAACAACGCCGGCAGCCATGATGGTGAAGATCTGGTTACCCAGCAGTTCACCAGATTCTTTATGAAATATTTTTCGCGCAAAATGGGTGATGGTCCAGAACAGGAACAGGATGGTGAATCCACTGGCCAGGGCACTCATTACGTTTACTGCTTTCGCAGCTGTGAGTGGGTTATTGCCAAAAGCAATAATGAACAGTCGCCCGATCAGAACAAAAAGGGGCGCGCCGGGCGGATGGGGGACCTGCACTTTAAAGCAACTGGATACAAACTCGCCACAGTCCCAAAGACTGCCTCCGGCCTCCGAGGTCATAATATATACCAGGGAAGCAATGGCCCAAACGATCCAACCAGTGATGTTATTGACTTTCTTAAAACTCATACGGTTTGCGGGATTTTAAAGACTGGCAAACCTAAGGGAAATTTGCCGATAGAAAAAGGGGAAACGATTGGCTAATTGGCGAATTGGCTCATTAACTGATTTTTAACTTTTTGACTTATTTCAGCATATCTCAATGAGCCAATTAGGCAATGAGCCAATGAGCTAATTACTCGAAATGTACACTAACGGTATGATATTAATTCCAGCTTCTTCAAAGCTGGCTTTATT
>JANMHK010000185.1:0-7653 GCA_031375135.1 Sphingobacteriales bacterium
AATAAACTGGGTAGTAGCTAAGGTATCCAGTCCCTGGCAGGGTTCATCTAATAAGAGGAGGGGCGGGTTCTTTACCAATGACCGGGTCAATAATACTTTTCTCTGTTCGCCGTCTGACAGATTGTGGTATAAGCGTTCAGAAAGATGGGCCACCTGCATACATTCCATCCATTGTTCAACTAATGCTTGTTGGGAAACATTCAGTTTCCTGAACAGTCCAATCGTGTCAAACAAGCCCGATGCAATAACATTGAAACAAGTGGAGCTGCTCTCAAAATAGTGGTGGAGTTCGGGCGATACAAATCCGGTTTTTTGTTTGATATCCCAAATGCTTTCACCGCTTCCTTTTCTTTTATCAAAGAGCCAGATCTGGTTTGCAAAAGCCTGGGGATTGTCACCATTGATCAGCGAGATCAACGTAGATTTTCCTGATCCGTTATGACCTGCTACATTCCAGCATTGCCCATGCTTAACTTCCCAGTTGATCTTGTCCAGGATATTTTTTCCATGATAAGAAATGGTGGTATCAATCATTTTGATGGCCGTAGAAAAAGGGGGATACGGATAAGCGGCCGGTATATTTCTGATGCGAGCAAGATCCACGCCCGGCGATGTTGCTGGGGTAGGAAGGGGACCCATTCCTTTTCGGGAAAAGGCAATTATTTTTCCATGGTCAAGAACTGCCGTATGGGTGACCACCGGCGGAATTTCGGAAGGTCCGGTCACCAGAACTATTTGGATACCATCACGGACCAAGCCTTCCAGTATTTCATTTAATATGAGTCGGGCCGCTTTATCCAGGCCGGTATATGGATTGTCCAGGAGGATCCACTCCGGGTGTTGTAAGATGGCCCGGGCCAGCTGAAATCTTTTATGTTCCCCATTGGAGAGTTGTAGCAAAGGGGCATGGCGAACATGGGTAAGACCAAAGGCGGCCAGTACTTTTTCTGTCTCATTTTCGCTGGCGCCGGCTTTAATCAACTCATCTTCCAACTTCCGCGCATCTTCCGAATCGAAGGAATTGAACCGTTGCTGGTAGTAGAATGAGCTGATATTGGAAAGGTTCGTGAACTGGTGTTGTCGGCTGATGACAGCTATCCTGGGTTTGCGTTCAGTATTCATGGGGAATTGCAGGATGCCTGAGGAAAAGATCTGCGAGGCCAGGGCTTTGATCAAGGTCGTTTTGCCACTGCCGGTTGGGCCTGTCACAGCCAGGCATTCTCCTTTTTGCAGGGAGAAGCTGATATTGTCCAGTACAATCTTTCCGCCCAGGCGAACGGTCAGGTCCCTGACTTCGAGAACAGGTTGTTGCATGTTTGATTTGGCCATTTATCATGGGGGGCAAAAATACCATCGCTAAATGCTTCTACCCGGGATGTTTCTTTCGCCCTGATTTCATTTTTAGGTTCCATCTGAGCAGTTTGGTTGATCCGTAGCAGGCCGCTCCTGCATGCTGTTTTTTATGAGGGACTCAAAAGACGGGGCCAGATCAAAAATCGTATCGAACATAAGAACTACGGTAATTCAGTTTGCCGTTTTTATCAAAGATCCAGGTTTCCTGGTATCCTGAAGAATCCAGTTTTCCGTTTTTGCGAACACCGTTTTCTTTGATCCATAGCAAAACCATATCGAGGTTCTGCGAATCGCTTCTAAGAGAAACGTAATTGCGGAACTCTTCATTCAGGGTTTTAAAGCCACCCCGGAACTGCTTTACGGTTTGGACGAAATCATTTGAACTGAGTTTGACCTTCCTGTTGTCGAACAGCACATTTTCTATAGAGTCGGCCAGATAGGGGAGCATGGCGTTGTAATTAGAGTCGCTTAGCATGATCTTATATAACTCCTGCACTTTCACAATGTTTTGGGGGTCACCAATCTTCCAATCGGAAGGATAGGTGGATGGGTAGAGAAAATTGACCGGGGCCAATTCTTTGGCAGCGACAACAGAGTCTGTTGTTTCAGTTGCTGCAAGATTATTTGAATTGCAGGCCGTGGTAAAGGCTACAAAAGCAAACAGAATAAAAGATTGTTCATACTCAGGGTTTGGTATTCAAATTAGCTGCTAATCTACGCAAATCACGCCAAGCGGGGAGTTTTCTGTGTCAAAATAATCACGTGAGCCGGTGCCCTTGATACCAGCAAACAAAAAACCACGCCAAAGGCGTGGAAATTTGCTGGTTGTATTCCAGTACAAACCACTTTCATGTGTGGCAAAAAATAAGTTGAATATAATTCTATATTACAGAACATTATTCTGTATCTAAAATAATATAGTATATTTGTTTTGCGAATGGTCATTATTTCTAAAACGATAATTAAAGATTTTTCATTGTTGCACCCGGTTGTCGCAAAAGCCCTGGAAAAATGGTATGATGAAACGAAATCAGCAGACTGGAAAAATTTCACGGAATTAAAAAAGACATTTAACACAGCTGATCATGTAGGCAATGACAGATACGTTTTTGATATTAAGGGAAATCAATACCGGCTTATTGCATTGATCATATTCAAAGTAAGGACAGTCTTTATACTGTTTATAGGAACCCACAAAGAATATGATGAGGTCAATGCCAGTAACGTGAGCTTCAGAAAATAGCATTTATGAAATACGAAATAAAATCCAAAAAGGCCTACCACGAATTAATGGTTGAAATATATACCCTGATGAATAAGGGGGAGGCAAATCTTAAACCCGCTGAATTAAAAAAACTAGCTGCTATGTCTTTGGCAGCAGAAAATTATGAGGACACAGTTCTGGGCCTGAATCCCAGGAAAGGACCCCAATCTATCATAGAAATCGTTGAACTCAAGATGTTTGAAAAGAAAATGACCCAGGCAAAACTTGCTGAAGAATTGGGTCTTGCAAAATCCAAGGTGTCTGAAATTTTGAACGGCAAACGTAAACCTGATCTGGCCTTCTTAAAAGGGCTGTATAGGGCTTTCAAAATTGATCCTGAATTCTTGTTGGAACATTCCTAGATTCTAAGCGTCCGATCAATAACAGTCATTTTGAATCTTTCGGTGCTGTGGTTGATAGTCGGAGGTCAGTACAGCATTAAGAGAAGGAACAAAAAATATGAGTAGTATCTAAATGGTGAATGATCTTAACATCATCCCTATGCCATTGACTCCGTTGCGGCCTTCTGAGTTATAGAAAGAGTTTGGCGGAGGAGAAGGGGTTACCTGCGGTGATCCCAATGGGGGGGGATTCCAAATGGATAAGCCCTCGCGCTTCGCGCTCATGGTTTTTTATTTCATCGCTCCAGCACAAACAAGTTTGGCTGTCGCGCTAAAACAAAAAACCCCGCTTTGCGGGGCTTATCCATTTGGCGGAGGAGAAGGGATTCGAACCCTTGAAACCCTTTCGAGTTTACACACTTTCCAGGCGTGCCGGTTCAACCACTCCCGCACTCCTCCGTGGGGTAGCAAATGTACGATGTTTCCTTGAATTGATCGACCTAAACGCTCTTTTCGAGTACCAGAAACTCGAGTGGGCGAAGATGCTTTCCGGTGAGGCCGTCTTCCGGGAAGGGGATCACGGTCCCCGTCTCCTGATAACCTTTCCGTTTGTACCAGGCAATCAATTCCGCCCGAAGCGAAATAACGTGCATATAAATCGAGTTGCAATCCACGCTGAGGGCATATTCCTCCGCGGCAGCCAATATCTTCCCGCCAATACCGCCGCCCTGTAAAACCGGTGATACGCTGAACATGCCCAAATACATCGTGTCTTCGTGTTTTTTCAAATTCACACAGCCCTGTAAAACGCCTTCATCAGTTTTGTAAGTAAGCATCACGCTGCCCGGCTCACGAAGTACATCAGACAAGTTTTCATGGTTGGTCCTCATGGTGCCGGCGATCAGATCTGCTTCCGTTGTCCAGCCTTTCCGCGACGCTTCACCTCGGTAGCTGATGTTTAATAGATCAACAATAGAAGGAATATCCTGCTCATCAGCAACGGTAATATGCGGATCGGAAAAAATCTTCATAAACCTCATTTAGGGCACAATGTTACAAGAGATTTTATGAAGCCCCGCAAACTTATTCATAGATCTTCAGCCTGTTCCTTAATCCGGTGATCTCTTTTTGCATCATGATGATCTTCTGCAACAAGTAATCGACCGCTTCAATTCCCCCGGCGTTGATGTGAAGGTCCTGATGAAGACGCATGAATTTTTCCAGCCGGTTAAGGGCCTGAACGGTAATAAATTCGTCGTCCGCAATATGTATGATCTCTATCAGTCCGGATTCATCGAGGGTATAAATGAAAGCGGGATCAATTTCATAGAACATACAGACGTTTTCCACCTTAATTCTGTTTTCTTCTTCCATAGCTCATTTTTTACAGCTTAGATAATTGCTCGAACAAGGATTTCTGATTTTCAGTGAGGCCTGTGGGTATCCTTACCTGGTAGGTAACAAAAAGATCGCCGAACGAGCCTTCCTGTTTGTAGACCGGGAAGCCTTTCCCTTTTAGTCGGATCTTGGTTCCGTTCTGGGTTTCCGGATTTACTTTCAGTTTGATCTTTCCCGAAAAAGTTTCCAGCAATACTTCACCACCCAAAACCGCAGTATATAAATCTAATTCTACTGCCGTGTAAAGATCATTTCCGTCCTTTCTGAATATGGGATCATTATCGATGGCGAACGTAATGTAAAGGTCCCCGGTTGGCCCACCATTGGCTCCAGGGCCGCCATGCCCTTTCACCCTGATGGTTTGTCCGTTATCAACACCGGCAGGGATCGTAATCCTTAAAGTCTTACCATTTGTGGTGATCGTTTGCTGATGGGTGGTGTAAGCCTGCCGCAACGATAATAACAATTCGGCGTTGTAGTCCTGCCCCCTGAACTTGGTATTCCGGCTGCGCTGTTGACCGCTTGCAGCACGACCGAAAAGTGACTCAAAAAAATCAGAGAACTCGCCTTCGTGCATATCTCCGCTGAAGCCCTGAGGTTCGTATTGTTGCCGGTTGCTTTTGTTCTTCTCTATTTCGTCTGCGTGCTGCCAGTGTTCGCCGTGCTGATCATATTTTTTTCTTTTATCCGGGTCTCCTAAAACTTCGTTGGCTTCGTTGATCTGCTGGAATTTCCTACCTGCCTCTTTATCTTCGGGATTCAGGTCGGGGTGCATTTTTCTGGCCAGTTTTCTGTAAGCCTTCTTGACCTCGTCCTGCGTAGCGTTCTTAGCAATGCCCAAAACGTTATAGTAGTCGATATATGCCATACTCAAAATTAATGCGGCAGCAAAAATTATACGATGACCATGATCATGCTAGCCGCTTGTAAACATAGGTTTTTGTACATTTAAACATGAGATATGATTATATCATTGTTGGGGCGGGGTCAAGCGGTTGTGTTTTAGCCAACCGCTTATCGGCCAATCCAGCGATAACCGTTTTGCTGCTTGAGGCTGGTCAGCCCGATAAGAAGCGGGAGATCCAAATCCCCGGTGCATATGGCAACTTGCACAGGACGGAAGTAGACTGGCAGTTTTGGACTGAGCCCCAGGCCCATGTGGACGGTCGGAAGATCTATCTCCCTCGTGGAAAGGTACTGGGTGGATCCAGCAGCACAAATGCGATGGCCTATGTAAGGGGAAACAAAAATGATTTCAACGAATGGGCGGCTTTGGGAAACCGGGGCTGGAGTTATGAGGAAGTGTTACCCTATTTCATCCGGTCAGAGCATAATGAAAACCTGCAGGGCGAATATCATGGCCAGGAAGGGCCGCTCCATGTAGCTTATGCCAGTGAGCCCTCCCCATTAGGAGCTTGTTTTGTGAAGGCCTGTGAAGAATCGGGTATTCCAGAAAACAAGGATTATAACGGGGCGGAACAATTGGGTGCACATATGCTGCAGTTCACCATTAGCAAAGGGGAAAGGCAAAGTGCAGCGCGGGCATTTCTGACGCCGATCTTAAACCGAAAGAACCTGAGTGTCAGGACCGGTTGCCATGTAGCCAGGATCTTAGTGGAGAATGGAGTAGCTACGGGGGTTGAGTTTTTTGTAAAGGGCAAGCTAACGGAAACGGCCAGTTGTAATAAAGAAGTGATTGTTTCTGCGGGCACATTTCAATCACCCCAGATACTGATGTTATCGGGGATAGGTGATACCGATGAGTTGAACAAGTGGGGCATTTCAGTTAAGCAGCACCTGCCGGGTGTAGGCAGGAATCTGCAGGACCATGTATGGAGCGGTGTAAGTGGGGAATCAAGCATTCCTACCGGTAATTCGGTGTTGAAGCCCTATCCGAAAGCAAAGGCCATTTTGCAGCATATTTTTTTTAAACGTGGCCCGCTTTGCAACAGTATTCTCGAAGCCAATGCATTTTATCGTACCAACGATGCACTTGATCGGCCTGATATTCAATTCCATTTTGTACCGATTGGAATTTCTCCTGATTATAAAACGGACCTGTATGATCTCAGTACCTATACGCGTACAGATGGATTTGGGATACTCGCAATTTTGATCCGGCCGAAAAGCAGGGGCTATGTAGGTTTAAAGAGTGCCGATCCGTTGGAGGCTCCGTTGATACAACCCAACTTGCTGAGCGATCCCGAAGATCTTCAGGTATTGCTTAAAGGCATGCGTAAGAGTATTCAGATCGGTGAATCGGTGGCCATGCAAAAGTATTGTCGGGCCGTTAATTTTCCAATGGAGCCGTTCACCGATGAAAGCCTGATTATACATATCAGGAAGTCGCTTGAGACTTTGTACCATCCCGTAGGCACTTGTAAAATGGGATCTGATCCCTTAGCTGTAGTGGATGAACGTTTGCAGGTGAAAGGCATCAAAGGGCTTCGCGTGGCTGATGCCTCGATCATGCCTACGATCGTTTCTGGAAATACGAATGCGGCATGTATAATGATCGGCGAAAAAGCGGCCGATCTTATTCTAAGGGCTCACTAGTTTTTTGCCGTTTTCGAAGTGAAGTGGATTCCTGCGTTTGTGATAATATCTATGGTTAAAATTTCCTTCTTTCAATCTCCGGAGCAATTTTTCCTGGCGTTTTCTGTGTTTCTTCACATCAAGATAGGCGGTCTTCATCATCAGGATATTTGCGTCGTGGTCCAGCGTGACGGTATTGACCATTTCAATACCCGTCTCTTTGTTATACTTCTTCCAAATACCCAATGAGTCCCACGCCGGTTTGAAGACCGGATCTTTAAATCGTCGTGCTCCAGGGTGACCTGCCAGTGCAAAGCCCGAGCTGTATATTCCCGGGTGGGTCATGATCCAACTGACTGCACCGAATATAGTAGCGTGATTCATTAGTTTTTCAAATTGTGCCATAAGTGAATCACCGTTCATTCGCTGTGGAGGAAATTGTTCTGTCCCTTGTGCGTAAAATCCTGCTGCCGAATAACAGGAGCCCAATGAGATATTTGAGAGGCTGTCGCAATAAGATCCTATGCGGCTCAATGGATTCATGATCCATGCCTCTGTGATGGTATTGTTGTTGACTTCAACGTCTCCAATTTCCAACAGGGAAGTCCTTCTTCCCATATGACCATGACTATCGAACCAGAGCGTGCCGATCAGTGCCTGTTCTTTTTTCAACACTGAGGTAATTCTTTCAACGGCCTGTTCGAAATTTCGGGCAATGATGAATCTCATTTTGTTTCGGTGGAATAATTGATTGAACCATGC
>JANMHK010000190.1:0-4733 GCA_031375135.1 Sphingobacteriales bacterium
CCGGTAGTGGTTGGTTTTGCAAGGGCTAAGGCGGATGTCATGTACGAAAGCGATTATGACGCAATTCTACCTGTCCTTATTCACGGCGATGCTTCGGTAGCAGGTCAGGGTATTGTGTATGAAGTACTGCAGATGAGTAAACTCGAAGGATTTTATACTGGCGGTACCATTCATTTTGTGATCAATAACCAGATCGGTTTCACTACAGATTTTGACGATGCACGGTCATCCGATTATTGCACTTCACTTGCGGCCATCGTGCAGGCACCCGTGATGCATGTGAACGGAGATGATCCCGAAGCAGTGATCAGGTGTGTTGAAATTGCCACCCGTTACCGCCAGCAATTCAATGCGGATGTTTTCATCGACATGGTTTGCTACCGTAAGCACGGACATAATGAAGGGGATGATCCAAAATTCACGCAGCCCCATTTATACCAGCTGATCGAAAAGCATCCAAATCCACGTGAAGTCTATACCAACTTTCTTCTTGAAAATGGTGAACCCGATGCCAGGGAACTGGCCAAGGATATGGAGAAGAAATTCTGGGCCGATCTCCAGGAGCGACTGGATGAAGTAAAGCAGCACCCGCTTCCCTATCATTACCAGGCACCGGAACTGGCGTGGAAAAGCCTGCGGAGGGCCACAGAAAAAGATTTTGAAAATAAATTCGATACGGCTGTTTCAGAAGAAGTATTCAATACAGTATTTGATAGCCTGATGAAATGGCCCGCAGATTTTAAGCCGCTTAGGAAAGTGGAGAAACTGCTGCAGGATAAATTGAAATTATATAACGACGAGCATAAGATCGACTGGGCCACTGGTGAACTGATGGCTTATGCCACCTTACTGGCAGATGGATTTGATGTGCGCATGAGCGGTCAGGACGTAAAGCGCGGAACCTTTTCACACAGGCATGCGGTACTTCGGGATGAGAATACAGATGTTGCATATAACAGGTTGAGTAATATCCCTGACGCAAAAGGCAAGTTTCGCATTTACAATTCCCTGCTCAGTGAATATGGGGTGCTTGGTTTCGAGTACGGGTACTCGTTAGCCAACCCGAATACGCTGGTACTTTGGGAGGCACAGTTTGGCGATTTCAGCAACGGTGCACAAACGATCATTGACCAGTTCATCGCCAGTGCAGAGCAAAAATGGAATCGCATGAACGGGGTAGTGATGCTGCTTCCGCATGGGTATGAAGGGCAGGGCCCCGAACACAGCAGCGCGCGGATGGAGCGGTTTCTGCAACTTTGTGCAGAACTCAACATGATCGTGACCAATGTCACCACGGCGTCCAATTTGTTCCACCTGCTGCGCAGGCAACTTAAATGGCCTTTCAGAAAACCCCTGATCAATTTTTCTCCTAAAGCGATCCTTCGCTTTCCCGGCACTTATTCAGAGAAATCAAATTTTATCAAAGGAGGTTTTCAGGAAGTCATTGATGATGCATCTGCTACCGCTCCGGACTCAGTGAATAAAGTGTTGTTTTGCTCGGGCAAAATATTTTACGACCTGCTGGATTACAAGCAAAAAAACAATGTGGCCGACGTGGCTATCGTTCGTGTTGAACAACTTTATCCTTTGCCCGCAGGGCAGTTGGAAGAGCTGTACAAAAAATACAGTAAGTCAACCTGGTTCTGGGTTCAGGAAGAACCTTTGAATATGGGCGCAGCTTCTTATCTTCAGATGAATCTTAAAGCCATCAATTTCGGTATGATCGGTCGGCAACCCAGTGCGGCAACGGCAACAGGTCATTCTAAAGTGCATGCGCAGGAACAGGCAGAAGTTATCGAAACCGCATTTGAAATATAATCGGCATCAATCCTAATTAAAAGAATTTATGATAGATATTAAAGTCCCCACCGTTGGTGAATCCATCACTGAAGTATCCCTTGTAAAATGGCTCAAAAAGGATGGCGAATGGGTGGAACGTGATGAAGTAATTGCGGAACTGGAAAGTGAAAAAGCAACTTTTGAAATCAACGCTGAGAAAGCCGGCATTCTGAAAACTGAAGCCCAGGAAGGGGATACCTTGAAGATCGGGGACTTGGCAGGAACCATCGACGATGCTGCAACACCACCAGTGAAAGCAGCCGAGCCGGAACCCGTTCAGGAAGCGCCAAAACCAGCCGCTCCTGCGGCAACTCCTACAGCCCCAACGGCCGCATCTGCAGCCCCAACGGCTGCACCTGCAGCTCAAACGGCCGCACCTACAGCTCAAACTCTGGCTGGCGACGTGAAAGCAACACCGGTGGCCGCTGCTATCCTGGCCGATAAGAAACTGGATGCAAAGACGATCACGCCTTCGGGTAGCGGTGGAAGGATCATGAAGAACGATGTGTTGGATGCCCTAAGCAATCCTGGCCGAAAACCAGGACTGGTATCGTTTTCAAGAAACGATCGGAGGGAGAAGATGAGCAATCTCAGAAAAACAATCTCGCGTCGCCTGGTGGAAGCAAAAAACTCCACCGCTATGCTTACCACTTTCAATGAAGTGGATATGAGCAAGGTGATGGAGATCAGAACCAAGTATAAAGATAAGTTCAAGGAACTGCACGGTGTTGGTTTAGGCTTTATGAGCTTTTTCACCAAGGCTTGTTGTTATGCACTGCAGGAATGGCCGGCAGTGAATGCCTATATGGACGGCGAAGAATTGGTCTACCACGACTATTGCGATATTTCTATTGCGGTGTCAGCTCCTAAAGGACTGGTTGTTCCGATTATCAGGAACGCTGAAAGTCTGAGTATGGCGGAAATTGAAAAGAAAGTAGTAGAGCTGGCTGGCAAGGCCCGCGATAATAAACTCGCCCTGGAAGAAATGCAGGGCGGTACGTTCACCATTACAAACGGTGGTGTTTTTGGCTCGTTGATGAGTACACCCATCATTAACATTCCACAGTCGGCCATTCTGGGTATGCATAAGATCGAGGAAAGAGCAGTGGTGGTGAACGGCCAGGTGGTAGCAAGGCCGATGATGTATCTGGCACTGAGTTATGATCACAGGATCATCGATGGCAGGGAAAGCGTAAGTTTCCTGGTGCGCGTGAAAGAATTGCTGGAGAATCCAGAGTTGTTGCTATTCGGTAAGGATCCGGTTAAAACACTCCTTGAACTTTAATTTGAACGGCAGACATTATTCCCATATCAACACCGCAGAAGTACTGATCAGCCATTATGAAGGTGATCAGCCTTTTCATCATTATCTAAGGGCCTTCTTTAAAGAAAATTCAAAGTACGGATCCCGCGACAGGAAGCAGATCTCGAGACTTTGTTATGCCTATTTCAGAACTGGAAGGGCATTGCTGGATTTGCCTGTGAAGGAGAAGATACTCGTATCCATTTTTCTTTGCCACGATGAAGCAGATGGCATGCTGGAATTATTCAAACCCCATTGGAAAGACCATGTGCAGCTTCCTTTGCAAGAAAAGATAGAACTCCTGGCCAGCGAGGGTATCAACATTCTTCCGGATGAATTCTTTCCGGCGTTCGATCATCTATCCGTTGAGCTCGAAAATCCTTCAGGCTTTGTATTTTCCCATCTTGTCCAGCCCCGCTTGTTCTTGAGGATAAGGCCTGGAAAACTGGAACAGGTAGAGCAGTCATTAGTTTCCACCGGACTACCATATAATATTTTCGATCATACCCTTGAGCTGGCGAATGCAACAGACATCAGCAATATGCTTGCTGTAGATAAGGATGTGATTGTGCAGGACCTTAGTTCACAACAGACGGGTGGATATATCAGGGGCGTATTGAACTTGATTTCGGGTAAACCGAGGGTATGGGATTGCTGCGCGGCCAGTGGCGGAAAATCTTTGTTGGCAGTCGATATCAGGAAAGACATTGATCTGACGGTTTCCGATGTGAGGCCTACCATCATACAAAATCTTAAACAGCGTTTTGAAAAAGCAGGCGTGAAAGACTACAAATCCTTTGTCGCCGATCTTTCAGCAACGGCTGCAGGTTCAGGGCCCTATGATCTTGTTATTGCAGATGTGCCATGTAGTGGGTCCGGCACCTGGGGCAGAACGCCTGAAGAGCTCTGTTTCTTCTCGGATGGCAAGCTTTTGAAATACCGGAGTTTGCAGGAAAAGATCATTAAGAATATTCGGAATACTATAAGGCCCGGGGGGCATCTTTTATACTTTACCTGTTCTGTTTACCGGGAAGAAAATGAAGGGATGGCTGAGTACATTACCACCCATACGAATTTGGAATTGAAAAACATGCAGATGCTGGAGGGTTGGCAAAGCCGCGCTGACACGATGTTTATGGCCTGGTTCAGTGCACCAGCCTGATCGTTTTTTCCTGACCGCCATTCATCACCCTCAGATTATAGGCACCAGCTGGCAGTAATGTCAACCCACTGATATTGATATTGATCACCCGATCTTTCTGCGAGGTTTGTACACCCGATCTTAATATTCTGCCGGCCATATCTGAAAGCTGGAAGCTGATGTTGCCAGTCTCTTTGGCTTTCACCACCACGTTCATGAGGGATGTGAATGGATTAGGAAACACTTTTATCCAATCATCTTTCAATACACCTTCATATTTTTTTTCCAGCAGCAGTTGATAGGCAAGCTTCATATTAGGAATTCCATATCCTACTCTGTTATCAGGAGAAGTATATTTCGATGAACTCTTTTTAACCGCATCCAAAATTTGCATGTTGTTGAATTCAGGAAATGCCTGCCACAAGCATGCTACCAGTCCTGCCATGTTTG
>JANMHK010000252.1:0-1597 GCA_031375135.1 Sphingobacteriales bacterium
GTCAGTTTTCAGCAGTATGGATCCAATGGCACTTACCTGTCGGAAGTGCTTCCGCATACCGCATCCATTGTAGACGATATCTGCATTGTGAGGTCCATGTTTACCGAACAGATCAATCACGAGCCCGCGCTGATATTTACACAGACTGGAAATCAGTTGAGCGGAAGGCCATGTATGGGATCCTGGTTGAGCTATGGGTTGGGCAGTATGAATGATAATTTGCCGGCCTTCATCGTGATGGTTTCGAAAGGTGGTGGTGATCAGCCCATTAGCAATGCAGCCTGGAGCAGCGGGTTTTTGCCTTCGCATCACCAGGGCGTTCAATTCATGTCGACCAAAGAGCCCATACCCTTCCTGAATAATCCCAATGGGACCGACAGAATGGACAGGCGAAAAGCGCTTGATTATATCAAGGGGTTCGACCATCTTCAGAATGAAGTTTGGCACGATCCGGAGATCGAGAGCCAGATCAATCAGCACGAAATGGCGTACCGCATGCAGATGGAAATACCTTCTATTACTGATTTGTCGGACGAACCGCAGCATATACTGGATATGTATGGGGAAGATGTTTTGGTGCCAGGAACTTTTGCCCACAATTGTATTTTAGCAAGAAGGCTGGCTGAAAAAGATGTGCGTTTCATCCAGTTGTATCATTTAGGATGGGATCATCATGGTGCCATTGCTTCTGGGATCAGGAGGGCAACCAAACAAACGGATCAGGCATCCGCGGCACTGGTGAAAGATCTTAAGCAGCGGGGTTTGCTCGATGACACGTTGGTGATCTGGGGTGGTGAATTTGGCAGAACAAGTTTCTCGCAGGGCAAACTTACACCTGATGGATTTGGAAGAGATCATCATCCGGGTTGTTACAGCATGTGGATGGCAGGTGGCGGAGTTAAGCCCGGACTGGTGTATGGGGAAACGGATGATTTTGCACACAATGTGGTGCGCGATAAAGTACATGTTCACGATTTTCAGGCAACGATGATGCACTTGCTCGGGATCGATCACGAGAAATTTATTTATAAAACCCAGGGCCGGCGCTACAGACTAACGGATGTATCTGGCCATGTAGTTCACAATCTGATCGCCTGATGATAGAATTGATCGGCCGTCTTCATCCCCTGATCGTCCATCTTCCCATTGGTGTATTTGTATTGGTGTTTATTTTTCAATACCTCCTGCCTGTTCGTAACGGACGTAAAGAGCTTGTTGGGGTGATGCTGGTCGCCAGTTTGATCTTTTCCATACTGGCTTCTCTGATGGGTTGGGTGTTGTCGTGGTCATCTGACTATGGAGAAGTTGCTGTTGACAAGCATAAATGGCCCGCAATATTTTTTACGGCGGCCTCTGCGGTCCTGATTCCCTTACAAAAAAAGGCGGCGTCCCTTCCATCCATAAATAAAATCTATCATGGGCTTTTTATGTGCTCGATGGGACTGTTGTTGTTGGCAGGGCATCGTGGTGCAAGTTTGACGCATGGGGAAGATTTTTTAACTGGGACCATCGTTAAAAAGGTGAAATCGAGTAGGAGTGACACCGTGACGAAACAGGATCTGCCAAAGCCAGTGCAATTGCCTGAAGTAAAAATTCC
>JANMHK010000283.1:0-10235 GCA_031375135.1 Sphingobacteriales bacterium
TTTTGCCTAAAACAGGCCAATACATTGTTTGACTACTCTGGCACATCGCTTCTGGTATCTTTATAAAGAAAGCAAATACATGTTGGGGAACCGACTCCAGGAGCCGGCGGGGAAGTTGTTGATACCCCTCTATACGGAGAAGCTTTCGCCGCAGGCGCAGGTCCGGCTGGCATTAGGATTGGCGAAGTGAAAGCCTTTTCCTTCCAGGCCGTCAGTAAACTCAAGCGTTGTATTGAACAGGTAAAGCACGCTTTTCATATCCGTAACGATCTTCATCCCCTTATCTTCAAATACCTGGTCAGTAGGCTTTATAGCGTTATCGAAATCCATTTTATAGCTCAGCCCGGAACACCCGCCGCTAACTACGCTCACACGAAGGAAATGCTGGTCTTTCCCCTGCTCCTGCATAAGTGAAATGACCTGGTTTTTCGCTTTATCGCTGATGAATATGCCTGATTCCAGTTTCATACTTTTAATAACCATTCCATTAGCAGATTGGTTCAGCTGCAAATTTACGAATTGTAAGCTAACCCATCTCCTGTCCAGATTCTTTTATCCTAACTTTAAGCTATGCTTCACCTAGAACACATAGGAATCGCTGTAAAAAATCTTTCTGAGTCCCTGGCCCTGTACGAAAACCTGCTGGGTACACCCTGCTATAAGCAGGAAAACGTCGATTCAGAAAACGTCACCACTGCTTTTTTTCAGGCCGGAAAGGTCAAAGTCGAGCTGCTGGAAAGCACTGATCCTGAAGGCGTGATCGCGAAGTTTATTGAAAAGAAGGGAGAAGGTCTCCATCATGTGGCTTTCGAGGTACCCGATATCAGAGCAGAAATGGAGCGGCTTAAAGCGCTCGGCTTCAAATTATTAATGGAGGAACCTAAACATGGTGCCGACAATAAGCTGATCTGTTTTGTGCATCCTAAATCTGCCAACGGGGTATTGGTTGAGTTATGCCAGTCAATCGTCTAAATAGAAAACACTTTTAAATCCCCAATTTCTCTACGGCATCCTGGGCGGCAATTTGGAAGCATCTAAATCCTCAATTTCTCTACGGCATCCTGGGCGGCAATTTGGGAAGCATCTTTCTTGTTATAAGCTTTCCCTTCTGAAATTAATTCTCCGTCCACAACCGCACCTACCCGGAAAAGCCTGCGTCCGTTTTCCATTTTCTCATCAAGGGTTTCAAACTCCAGCACTTTCCCGTTTTTATTCGCCCAGCCATAGAGCCTGTTCTTGTGATTGATCTCAAGAATTTCAAGGTCGTCAACAAACATATGGGGCGTTACGATCCGTTTATATACCCAGTGCTTCGTTTTGTCGTATCCAATATCAAGGTAAATAGCGCCCACCAGTGCTTCCAGGGTGTTTCCAAATATCTGGCTGACCTTAAGTGAGTTGTCGCTGCGGTTGTAGATGGTGATCTTTTTAAGCCCCATCTTAATGGCGATTTCGTTCAGTGTTTGGCGGTTCACCATCTTACTTCGCATCTCCGTGAGAAAGCCCTCACCCTTGTAAGGGTATCGTTTAAAAAGATAATCGGCAACAATACCACTGAGCACTGCGTCGCCCAGGTATTCGAGTCGCTCATTATTTTCATCAGCATGTTCTCGAATGGAACGATGGCTGAGGGCAGTGGTGTATAGATTCAACCTTCTCGGAGCAAAGCCGAGAACATTACAAATTTGCCTGTAATAGGCCCGGTTGGATTTGTCGATCCTGAGATAATGTATCCAGAACAGCACAAAATAGTTTTGAATGAAACAAACTTAGAGCAGTCAGGTAAAGTTATGTATAAACCACGGCCGTGGATCACACATATTTTTTCACAATCACCGAGGCATTATGTCCGCCGAAGCCAAAAGTATTGCTTAACGCAGCCCTTACCGGACGAACTTGAGGTTTGTGAAACGTAAAATTGAGTCCGGGATCAAGCTCCGGGTCGTCGGTGAAGTGATTGATCGTTGGTGGAATTACATCATGAACCACGGATAACACACAGGCAATGGCCTCAATGGCACCTGCGGCACCGAGTAAATGGCCTGTCATTGATTTGGTGGAGCTGATGTTCAATTTGTAAGCATGGTCACCAAAGACCTTCAAAATGGCCTTGGTTTCTGCTATGTCGCCCAGGGGTGTTGATGTACCGTGAACGTTGATGTAGTCGATATCCTCGGGTTGCAGGTTTGCATCCGCCAATGTTTGCCGCATCACATTCAGGGCGCCCAAGCCCTCGGGATGGGGAGCAGTGATATGATGGGCATCCGCAGTAGCACCACCGCCGCCTATTTCGCAATAGATCTTAGCACCACGGGCCAGGGCATGTTCAAGTTCTTCAAGAATAAGCATACCCGCGCCTTCCCCCATAACAAATCCATCCCGGTCCTTGTCGAAAGGCCTGGATGCCGTAGCAGGATCGTCGTTACGTTCACTGAGCGCTTTCATGGCATTGAAACCTGCTACCCCCGACTGAGAGATAACCGCTTCACTACCGCCAGCGAGGATCGCATCTGCTTTGCCAAGACGGATCCAGTTGAAAGCTTCAATCACGGCGTGAGTAGACGAAGCACAGGCACTTACAACGGCGAAATTAGGTCCCCGGAAACCATGACGCATGGAGATCTGTCCTGCAGCGATGTCAAGGATCATTTTAGGAATGAAAAAAGGATTAAATCTTGGGGTTCCATCTCCTTTGGCAAAATTGATCACTTCCTCCTGGAAGGTGATCAGACCGCCAATACCACTGGAAAATATAACGCCGATCCGGTCAGGGTCAACGGTTTCTTTAGTGAAACCTGCATCCTTGACGGCCTCGTCGCTTACCACCAGGCCAAATTGCGTGAATCGGTCGATCTTGCGCGCTTCTTTCCTGTCGAGATAGGCAACCGGGTCGAAACCCTTCACCTCACAGGCAAAACGCGTCCTGAACTTTTCAGCGTCAAATTGGGAAATGAAATCAGCGCCTGACCTTCCTTCCAGTAATCCCTTCCAGTACTCCGGAGCGGTATTACCTAGAGGCGTCAAAGCGCCGATCCCTGTGACAACAACTCTTTTTAGATTCATATATAAACCTCACCAACAGGCGTGGATTTATTTAGCGTGCTCCTCAAGGTAAGCAACCGCCTGTCCTACAGTAGTTATGGTTTCTGCCTGCTCGTCAGGTATAGATATGTTGAACTCCTTTTCGAACTCCATGATCAGCTCCACAGTGTCGAGTGAATCGGCACCGAGATCATTTGTGAAAGAAGCTTCAGGAGTTACTTCAGCTTCATCAACACCTAATTTGTCAACAATGATCTTCTTAACTCTTGTTGCAATGTCAGACATGATTTGTAAAATTTGGTTAATACTTGGGTGCAAAAATAGAGTTTTTGGTATAAAAACAACGCATTAGAGGATTATTGATGTTTTGACCCTTTTTTTCGTATTTTTAAAATCATCGTAGTAGGCGGCAATATGGCATTAAAAATCATCGAACATAGGAGCACGGAGTATGACAAAATGGTCATCCTGAGATACGAAATTCTCCGGAAACCGTTGGGTTTGGAATTCAGCAAAGACGAGCTGGACAGGGAGGCAAATGATATCCTGATCGGGGCTTTTGACGATGACCGGATCTTAGCCTGTTGCATGCTGACAGCCGTTTCAGGGGATAAATGCCGCCTGCGGCAAATGGCTGTTCATAATAGCCTTCAGGGCAAGGGAATTGGGGCAACGATGATGAATTTTGCAGAGAACGTTGCACGGGACAGGGGGTATAAAATCCTGACCATGCATGCCCGCAAATCGGCAGTCGGTTTTTACGAAAAACTGGGTTATCATATTTCCGGAGAAGAATTCCAGGAAGTGACCATTCCGCATTTTGAGATGCAAAAAAAGCTCCAACATTAATTTCAGAAGTTCTGTTCCACGCCTTTTTTGCTTTTTGGACCCTACCCCGGGAATCGCCAAACCTGTTTATTTTCTGATCTTATCTCGCATCATCACCCTCACCTTCTGGATATCGTCGCTGCTGTCGAAAACATCCTTAGGGATCAAAAAAAATGACCTGCTGTCAAAATAGAGATGAAAAAAGCCGGGCGTCTCAATGAGACTGCTGAATTCACGCCATGCCCAGATCTTGTTTGTTTTTTCAGTCTCAATGGTGAGGTGGTTTTCGTCGATATGGATAAAAAAGGAATCTTTGAAAGTTCTGGACCTCCTGTATACCAGCTGTGGCAACCAGATCCAGAACGCAGCCATCATCGACAACCACAATACAGAACTCATCAAAAATGGCAGGGGCGTGATTAACTTGAAATAAAACAAGCCTGCGGCAAGCAATGCGAACACGTTGACGAGTATCATCATCAGTTTTATTTCTCTCCGGCTGATGAAATGATATCGCAAAGCCTGTAGAACCTGCGGTTTTTTATAGTTGATCTTCAATCTCATGATATGCTCCTAAAGGAGTTCTTTTTGTTATGTAGTGGGTATAGGATCACACCGAATCCCTGTTTTACTGCCTGCGGAAGAGCATCACCTTTTACTATCCTTGACAGTTTCGGGTCATCCTTCTTCCAAGATCGAAGGAGGGGTAGTTTCCCGGCCTTTGCTTCCACCCAGATTCTGGCGGTCCGATCATCCACCTGGCCCAGCATAGGGCCCGGAACCAGGTCGGAAGGCAGCTGTGCCTCCACGTTGGGAGGGAGCAAGCCGATGAGGATGCATAAACGAAAAAAAGCCTTCTTCATAATGAAATGTAGAAGGCAAAATAAAGAAATAAATAAGGCCGCAGGTTATTTCACGGCGTGGCAGCGCTTATATCCCTTACTTGCGGCCTCTGAAGGAGATACGGAACGACTACAGGAGGTGATCACTAATGTAATCACGGCCAGGGCCAGGATTGTTTTTTTCATGATTTGCGTTTAGGGTAGAATAGGGTCGATAGCGTGTTTGGGGTGAATAACGCATGAATCGGGCCGAAATTATAATTGGCTGATGAGCTCATTGGCTAATTGGCTGATTAGGGCGCCTATGATTTTGGATTACAAAGCTTTATAAAAAAGTTAAAGAAATAAAAAAACCGAAGGACTATTCAATGATGAATGGCCAATGAGTCAATAAGCTAATTGGCCAATAAAAAATCCCTTCTTCGCAGAAGGGATTTTTTACGAATTCGCCAATCCGTCAATTTGTCAATTCGCCAATCTAATTTTTCGGCAGAGCCGAAAAATTAGCTGCACCCCATACTATTGCCACAGTTCAGGCATTTGTAGCATGTGCCGCTTCGAACCGTAATATGGCCGCAGGTATTGCAGGAAGGGGCATCACTTTGCATGCTCTTCATGTATTCCTGGGTACTATTATCCGTCTTAACCATCGTAGTCGATTTTTGAATCTTCATCGAACTGGTGGCCGTGATGGCGCTGTTAGCGGCTGGTGCGATAACTCGGACATCAGACAGCTCGGGTTTGGCAGGAGCAGCCTGCTCATCCCAGCTATCCGTGCCTGTATTTCCAATTTCGGGTTTGTCTAATACATGGACCAGATCGGTCCTGTTCAGGTACTCATAAGCCAGGCACCTGAATATGAAGTCTACAATAGATGTGGTTGATTTGATGTTCGGATGATCCACCATTCCGGCTGGTTCAAACTTGGTGAACACGAATTTCTCCACGAACTCTTCCAATGGCACACCGTATTGAAGGCCAACCGATACGGCAATGGCAAATGAGTTCATCAGGCTGCGCAGCGTTGATCCTTCCTTGGCCAGATCGATAAAGATCTCGCCCAGGGTACCATCTGTATATTCGCCCGTCCGCAGGAATATAGCCTGGCCGTTGATCTTCGCTTTCTGGGTGAAACCACGCCTTTTTGCAGGAAGGGTCTTACGCTCAACGATCTTTGAAAGTTGACGCTTCAGCTTGGTATCCTGAGAAGCAGTCATCCTTTTTTGAAGTTCTTCCAGCAGTTCATCCATCGTGAGCTTACCCACATCGATCATCTGGCTTTCGGCTGGCATTTCTTCTTCCTTAACATCTTCGTCTTTGGCTTTCTTATCACTCTTATTGCTCAACGGCTGTGAAAGTTTTGAACCATCACGGTAAAGCGCACACGCTTTTAACCCCAGCTGCCAGCTCAACAAATATGAATCTGCGATCTCTTCTATCGTTGCTTCGTTTGGAAGGTTGATCGTTTTTGAAATAGCACCGCTGATAAAAGGCTGTGTTGCACCCATCATCCGGATATGTCCGTGCGCATGAATGAAACGTTCTCCTTTTTTACCGCATTTATTGGCACAATCAAACACGGGCAAATGGCTGTCTTTCAGGAAAGGCGCGCCTTCAATCGTCATCGTACCGCACACAAAATCATTGGCCGCGTCAATTTCCGAACCCTTGAAGCCTAATGCCTCAAGCATACTAAATGAAGGATTAAAATATTCCTCTGGTTTAAATCCAAAACGCTGAAGGCATTCTTCACCAAGGGCATAGACATTGAATACAAATCCAATTTCAAAAGCGGCTTTCACGGCTTCATCGAGTTTCCTGATCTCATCAGCTATAAATCCTTTCTCACTCAGGGTCTGGTGGTTGATGAAGGGAGCGCCATTAAATGATGCAGAACCTACTGCATACTTGATGATCGCGTCCATTTCTTTCTCATTGTATCCCAGGTTTCTTAAAGCGCTGGGTATAGATTCGTTGATGATCTTGAAATAACCACCGCCTGACAATTTCTTAAATTTCACCAATGCGAAATCCGGTTCTACACCTGTAGTGTCGCAGTCCATGACGAGACCGATGGTCCCTGTTGGCGCGATAACCGTTGATTGTGCATTGCGATAGCCATATTTCTCACCCATCTCAACCGCGTCATCCCAGGCCTTGCAGGCTGCGGACAGCAGGTAATCAGGACAGTATTGCGCTTTAATTCCTTGTGGTTCGATGCTTAGCCCCACATATGCGCCTTCTGCATCGTAAGCTGCTGCACGGTGATTACGCATCACTTTCAGCATATCCTCACGGTTCTCTTCGAACTTCACAAAAGGGCCGAGGTGACGGGCAATTTCAGCTGAGGTTTTATATGAAATACCGGTCATGATGGCCGTGATCGCACCCGCAATTCCACGCGCTTCTTCACTGTCGTAAGGAATCCCACTCACCATCAGCATACTGCCCAGGTTTGCGAAACCAAGACCTAACGTACGGTACTCATAGCTCAACTGGGCTACTTCTTTACTCGGGAACTGTGCCATTAACACTGACACTTCCAACACAGTTGTCCAAAGGCGGACCGTGTACTAAAAGCCATCCACATCGAAGCTGTTGTCAGATTCGTTGAAGAACTTGCGCAGGTTCACGGAAGCCAGGTTACAAGCCGTATTGTCCAGGAACATATACTCGCTACAAGGGTTGGAGGCCCGGATACGACCACCTTTAGGGCTCGTGTGCCACTCATTAATGGTAGTATCGTATTGGGTACCCGGGTCTGCACAACGCCACGCTGCATATGCAATTTTATCCCAAAGGGCTTTGGAAGGAACTTTCTTCATCACGCGTCCATCGGAACGTGCTGTCAATTCCCAATCCTCGCCTTTTTCTAATTTTTCAAAGAATTCGTTCGGGATCCGAACGGAGTTGTTGGAGTTTTGTCCGGAAACAGTACGGTAAGCTTCGCCTTCATAGTCGCTGGCATAACCTGCTGAGATCAAAGCCCCTACTTTCTTCTCTTCTTCCACTTTCCAATCGATGAACTTCTCGATCTCAGGATGATCCAGATCCAGGCAGACCATCTTGGCTGCGCGCCTGGTAGTTCCACCACTCTTGATGGCACCGGCCGCCCGGTCTCCAATTTTCAGGAAACTCATCAAGCCCGAGGATGTTCCACCTCCGCTGAGTTTCTCACCTTCGCCCCTCAGGTTGGAAAAGTTTGTACCTACACCAGATCCGTATTTAAAGATCCGGGCTTCCCTGACCCAAAGGTCCATGATGCCACCATCGTTCACCAGATCATCTTCCACGCTCAGGATAAAACAGGCGTGCGGCTGTGGACGCTCATAAGCAGAAGTCGACTTCTTCAGCATTCCATCTACAGCGTCAACGTAGAAATGTCCCTGGGGCTTGCCTTTAATACCATAGCTTTCATATAGACCCGTGTTGAACCATTGCGGAGAGTTAGGCACACAAGCCTGGTTAAGGATACAATACACCAGCTCATCATAGAACACCTGGGCGTCTTTCTCAGAAGCGAAATAGCCGTAGCGCTCGCCCCATACTTTCCAGCAATTGGCCATACGATGTGCGACTTGCTTGGTAGAGGTTTCCCGGCCCAATGAACCGTCTGGTTGGGGAACGCCCGCCTTGCGGAAGTATTTTTGGGCAATGATATCCGTCGCGATCTGGCTCCAGGATTTAGGAACTTCCACGTTATTCATTTCGAAAACGATCTCCCCATTTGGGTTTCTGATGACGGAAGTACGATAATCGTATTCGAACATGTCGAAAACGCTGATGTCATCCCGGGTGAACTTCCGGCGGAACTCTAAGCCACCGGGCTGCTGGATTTTTTCACTGGCCATAGCAAGTCTTTAATATTTTGTTAATGTTAATTTAACGGCTCCTTAAAATAATAGGGGAAGACGAAAATAATTTTCCGAAAGGGAATACCAAGATGTTAAATATCAACAGGATGTGGATAAGGATTGGAAACCCTTTCCAGTCCACATTTTACTGATTTATCCCCGTTTTTTTGGTCAGTGGAATGTAAAAATATTTGGAATTTTGGAGGATTTACGAAATGCCCGAAAACAGGCCATAATCGAGGCTTTTTTACTTTTTCCTTTTGACTTTTGATTTATTTAGGCATTTTTGCTTCAGCCGTAATTACCATTGATGCCATCCATTTACCATTACATCACTACTCAAAAGTCTGCTCAACGCAAAGGATTTGCCGTATTGGTCGATCCCGACAAAGTAAATACCGGGCAGCTGGCAGAGCTATGTTTACTGGCCAATGAAGCGGCAGTTGACTATCTTTTTGTGGGAGGTAGCCTGGTTGTTACAAACCATCTGGACCAGGTGGTCCAGAACATCAAGAAAGAGACAGAAATTCCGGTGATCCTGTTCCCCGGCAGTCCGAACCAGTTATCGCCTTATGCAGATGCCTTGTTATACCTCTCGCTGATCTCCGGCCGGAATCCCGAGCTGCTGATCGGACAACACGTCATTTCAGCCCCAATGGTCAAGCAAAGCGGGTTAGAAATCATGTCTACAGGCTATATGGTGGTAGACGGTGGGGCTCCTACCACTGTGTCTTACATCAGCAATGCAGCACCTATTCCGCACGACAAAAAAGAAATTGCGGTTTGCACGGCCATGGCCGGCGAAATGCTTGGCATGAAACTGATCTATATGGATGCAGGCAGCGGCGCAAAAAGGCCCATTAGCGAAAATATGATCGAAGCGGTGGCCTCTCATATTTCCATCCCCCTGATCGTAGGCGGTGGTATCAGGGACCCTGAAAAAGCCTATCTGAATTGCCAGGCAGGTGCAGACATCATTGTTGTTGGAAATGCCATTGAAAAAGACATCAGCCTGCTGAAAGAAATGAGCGCGGCTGTTAATGAGATAGCCGGGAAATATGTTAACCGGATAGATGATAACGAGTTAGCCGGAAAGTAGGTTAGCCGGCTAGATGTTTAATGAGTTAAACAGCTAATGCATTTGTTAACTAGTTAATGAGTTAATCTCCCCCGCTCACAAATGCACTAATACACTATTGCACTAACCATCTACCCGGCTCTCACACTCCCTCACTTACTCACTCTCCCCGGCGTCTGCGTTCCATCAATGATCCCTTTACTGCTGATGGCAATTGACTTAATGATCTCGGTCATATTGGCCATATCCAAAGTCTCTATTTCATCATCCACTGTGTGATAAAATTTTTCACTGTCCATTTTGGATGTGGAGATGGTATGTGCCGGAACGCCAAGCCGGGCAAGGGTGGCATTGTCTGAACGGTAAAACAGATTTTGCAATGGATAAGGATCTGGTTGAAAACTAAATGCAGAACCTTTTAAATTATCCTGCAGCAGTTTTCCAAAATCCGATTTCTCATACCCGGTGATATACGCACTGTTCTTCCCCCATTTACTTTCAGTGCCGATCATTTCAATATTGAACATGGCCACTACTTTCTCCGGGGGCAGTTGCTGTGAGAAATATTTCGATCCATGAGCACCTGATTCC
>JANMHK010000288.1:0-3271 GCA_031375135.1 Sphingobacteriales bacterium
CCCGGCTCCTGTACCTGAACTGGATCCGCATGGATTTCTGTCGAGTACATTTGGATTCTTTGTTTGTCCGCCCCTGCTGCTCCAACCGCTGGTTGAGCGCGTGGACCTCAGGTTGGCCCATTCACTCAGGTTGGTTTTGCCAAGCAATACAGCGCCCGCTTCCCTTAGCTTAGCCACGATGAAAGAATCTTTAGATGCAATATTTCCTACAAGGGCCAGGGAACCGGCAGTGGTCATCATCCTGTCACCCGTATCGATATTGTCTTTGATCAAAATGGGAATACCATGCAATGGTCCCCTGATCTTGCCTGCCTTTCTTTCAACATCCATCGCGTCAGCAATAGACAATGCATCGGGATTAACTTCAATGACGGCATTGATCGCCGGACCGCGTTTATCTATGGCTTCTATGCGGTCAAGATATTTTTGAGTGATGGCCCTTGAACTAAGCTCTCCATTTTTCATCTTGGTCTGAAGTTCTTCCACAGTCACTTCATTCAAATCAAATTCACCTGGCTGATCTGTCTCTGATCTATTAGGTTTATTCGCCGCAGCTTCTGGCCTATGCGTATTACAGCCAACACTTGCAACGGTCACCGCCAATCCGGTAGCAGCGGTGTTTAATAAGAACTTGCGTCTGTTCATGGATCAAGATTTAATACTCGGGCAATTTAAACAATGGCGATTTTCTTTTTGCACTGGCCTGTTCGTAAGCATAAGCCATCCCAATGATCTCGCTTTCCTGCCATGCACTGGCCATAAAAGAAAATCCAACAGGGAGGTCGCTGATATAACCCATCGGTACAGTGATATGTGGATAGCCAGCATAGGCTGCAGGCGACGAGAAAGAGAACCCTGAAGAATAGCTGCCATTTACCAGGTCTATACAACTTGCAGGACCGCTACTGGGAGAACAAATGGCGTGCAGTCCATTTGAACTCATCAGGTCATCAATGATCTTTCGGGTGCCAACTACTTTTGCGAGGTCATCCACATATTCTTTTTCATTCAGCCCGCCTTTCGCTTCACAGATCTCGAGGATCTCTTGTTTGAAAAAAGGCATGGCCCGGGCTTCATTGGCTTTATTGAAAGCAATTACTTCCGTGAGTGTTTTTACTTTTGCGTTCGCGCCTTTCAGATATTTATTCACGCCGTCTTTGAATTCATAATACAGCACAGAATTGGAACTAATGGGACGGGTCAGTTTCAGCAACTCGATCTCTACAATCTCCGCCCCTTGTTGCTTTAGTACTTCAACGGCTTCTTTGTAAAAAGCTACTACCCCTTCATGACCCTGCAGATAACTCTTTTCAATACCGATCTTTTTCCCTTTAAGCGCATCCTTCTTACAAAAAATGGTATAGTCTTTCTGAGCCTTACCCCTGCTACCTGCTGTTACCGGATCAGCGCTGTCTTCCCCTGTTAATGCCCCCAGTAAAATGGCGGCATCTTTAACGGTGCGGGTCATTGGACCAGCAGTATCCTGCGTAGCAGAAATAGGAATGATGCCACTCCTGCTCCAGAGGCCCACAGTTGGCTTTAATCCAACCACACCACAGTATGAAGAAGGCGAAATGATGGAGCCATTTGTTTCTGTTCCAATTGAAATGGCGCAAAGATTGGCAGACACGGCAGCAGCAGTTCCTGAACTTGATCCGCTGGGATTGCGATTAAGCACATTGGGATTTTTTGTTTGTCCGCCCCGGCTGCTCCAGCCACTACTCGATCTGGTTGAGCGAAAATTCGCCCATTCGCTGAGATTGGTCTTACCCAGCAACACGGCACCCGCTTCACGAAGCCTTGCTACAATGAATGAATCTGCAACAGCAATATTTCCTTCCAATGCAAGTGCTCCTGCTGTGGTCATCATCTTATCCCCGGTATTGATATTGTCCTTGATCAGTATGGGAATTCCATGCAGGGGTCCGCGGATCTTTCCTGACTTTCGCTCTGCATCCATCGCCTCAGCAATAGAAAGTGCATCGGCATTGATCTCAATCACGGCATTGATCGCAGGTCCTTTTTTATCGATCGCTGCAATGCGGTTCAGGTATTTTTTTGTGATTGCTTTAGACGACAGCTCTCCTTTCTGCATTTTCGATTGCAGTTCGTCAACCGTGATCTCATTCAAATCGAATTTTGGCGCTTCTCCGCCTTCGTTTTCCATGGAATGAGGTCCAGTTCCGGCAACATCAAAAGCAGAACCTGTTACGGCAATAGACAATGTGCCTGCCGTATTTAATAGAAACTTACGTCTATCCATAATTTTTATTTACAGGAATAAATCCGTGTACAAATGTGCACCCGGCACAACAGAATAATGCGCAAGGTCCGTAATGCCTTCAGCAGCCAGTACGGCTTCATCGATAAAGAAATTTCCCGTGCATTGGTCAGAAGGTTTCCCAAGGATATAGAAAGCAGCATCGGCAATAATATCCGGCGTACGACTCATCTTCATCAGGGCTTCACCGCCCAGAAGGTTCTGTACAGCTGCCGTGGCAATGGTAGTTCGGGGCCAAAGCGTGTTGGCTGCGATCTTGTATTTTTTCAACTCTTCAGAAAGGCCATAAGCGATCATGCTCATGTTGTATTTACTCATGGTGTAGGCAAGATGGCCCGCAAACCATTTCTTATCCAAATTAATGGGTGGAGAAAGATTGAGGATATGCGGATTAACTCCTTTCTTAAGGTAGGGGATACAAGATTTGCTGACGAAAAATGTACCGCGCACATTGATATCATGCATGAGGTCGTATCGCTTTGCTTCAGTTTGCTCAGTTGGGGTGAGAGAAATCGCAGAAGCATTGTTGATCAGGATATCTATTCCCCCAAAGGCAGCAACGCCCTGGGTTACAGCGGCCATGATCTGATCTTCATGCCTGATGTCGCAGGCAACAGGAAGTGCCTTGCCACCTAAGGCTGCTACTTCTTCCGCTACCGAAAAAATAGTACCTCCAAGTTTGGGATTCTCCTCCGTGGATTTAGCAGCGATAATAATGTTTACGCCTTCTTTCGCCAGGCGAAGCGCGATGGCTCTGCCGATGCCCCTGCTGGCTCCGGTAATAAATGCAGTTCTGTTTTTGAGATCCATAAAAAGCCGGGGTTATAGCCGGATTTCTAATTTACATCAATCCGTCAACAAACAGGCTCATTATGTAAACTGCTTCCGTTTTATGATAAATCAATCGACGGTTTATTTCCCAAAATATGATCGATTTTTTGCATCACCTCGGGCGTGAGCATTTTTACTACGTCCAGGGCTTTAAGGTTA
>JANMHK010000310.1:0-4240 GCA_031375135.1 Sphingobacteriales bacterium
CGTTGATGCTTTTTGCCCCCAAACTCCCACCTATCGAAAGGACCGTCTTCTTATCTCCAAGGCCGAAGAATTTCAAGGCTTCTTCCCGGCTGATCTTTGACGCTGCGATCTGCGCCCTCACAGGATTTCCTGTCACCAGGATCTTTTCGGCCGGAAAGAACTTCTCCATACCATCTGTTGCGACAAATACCTGTGTGGCGTTTTTGCCCAACATGATATTCGATTTGCCAGCAAAAGAATTGCTCTCGTGGATATAGGTTCTAATGCCCAGCTGTTGCGCATACCGCAAAACAGGGAAACTTGAATATCCGCCCACACCCACTACAGCATCCGGTTTGAAATTTCCCATGATCTTCCGAACCTGGAAAAAGCTTTTCAGCAGTTTGAAAGGCAACCCGATATTTTTGATCAAAGAACTTCTGTTGAACCCCGCGATGTCTAACCCCTCTATGTTATACCCCGCCTGGGGCACTTTCTCCATTTCCATTTTTCCTTTGGCACCAACGAACAGGACCTCCACTTCTGGCTCCAATTTCTTCACAGCATTTGCAATGGCGATGGCCGGAAAAATATGGCCTCCTGTTCCTCCGCCCGCTATGATGATACGCCTCGTTTTCATTCAGCTTCCACTGGTTGTTCCGGGATCGTTTCCGCTTCCATCTGCTCCACGTTCCTGGCCACACTTAATATAATTCCAATAGCAAGACAGGTAAACAGGAAGGAACTTCCGCCCATGCTGATCAGGGGAAGGGTAACTCCTGTCACGGGGAACAGATTCACGTTCACCGCCATATTTGCCATTGCCTGGATCACCAGTGTGAAACTCAGACCTAAAGCCAGAAAGGCACCGAATGCAAAAGGACAATTCTTAAAGATCCTGATGCACCTGAACAAAAAGGCCAGGTACACGAACAAGACAAAGGCCCCTCCGATCAATCCATACTCCTCAATGATCACAGCATATATAAAATCTGAATACGGATGTGGCAGGAAATTTCTTGATTCACTGTTCCCCGGTCCTAACCCAACCCATCCCCCCTTTGCAATCGCTATTTTCGCTTGTTGTACCTGGTACGCAGTTTCTTCTTTACCTGCATACATAAAACTTTGTACGCGCTTTACCCACGTCCCTGCTCGGCCTTTGGTAAACATGGCCGGCAGTTCTTTTGATTTCTTTTCTTCCTTGTCGTAATAAGCTGTCGCCACCCCGATCAACAACATCACGGGAATAGCGGCGATACCAATGACCAGGGCAATATGTTTGATGCTGACCCGCCCAATGAACATGAGCAGTAAACTCGTTGCACCAACTAACAAGGCGGTAGAAAGATTCGCCGGTGCAATCAGTAAACAGATGATCCCAACCGGGACGATCAACGGAACGAAGCCTTTCCTGAAGTCTTTGATCACGTCCTGCTTCCTGCTCAACTGCCTGCCGAGATACATGAACAGTCCGAGTTTCGCAAGATCCGAAGTCTGGAAGGTCAGATTGATGATGGGCAGTTTGATCCAACGGCTGGCCTCATTCAAACTGGCTCCGAAAATCAGTGTGTATAGTAGTAACGGGATAGACGCCAAAAAGATAAATACCGCCACCCGTGAATAGATCGTATAGTTGACCTTGTGGGCGAAATAGATGATCATCAGGCCTACAGCGATAAATACGAATTGCTTGAAAAGATAACTCTCCGTACTCTTTGACAGTTTATACGCCAGTGTTCCCGTGCTGCTATACACAACCAACAAGCTCATCATGGTAAGCATCACTACAATGCCCCAGATCACTTTGTCACCCTTTGTTTTACTATGTATTTGGCTGATCATTGTTCAATTTTAATTCCCACACATTCCACCACATTCATCACATTTATCACATTTATCATTCACAGTTCCTTTACCGCGGCCTTAAACTGCTTTCCCCGATCTTCATAATTGTTAAACAGATCGAAGCTGGCGCAGGCCGGGCTCAATAAAACAACATCGCCCTTTGACGAAAGATGGTAAGCCGCCCGTACTGCTTCTTCCGCAGAAGAGGTATTGACCATGACTTCCACCACATTTCCGAATGCTTTATGGAGCTTCGTATTGTCAACCCCCAAACAAACAATCGCTTTCACTTTCTCTTTAACCAGTTCGAAAAGCAACTCATAATCATTCCCCTTATCCACTCCACCCAGGATCAGGATCACTGGTTTGGTCATGCTCTCTAAAGCAAACCAGGTACTGTTCACATTGGTCGCCTTACTATCGTTCACAAACTCTACCCCGCGAACCAGGCTCACAGGTTCCATCCGGTGCTCCAGGCTTCCAAAAGTTTTTACGGCCTCCCGGATCTTCTCTTTTCTTATCCCAATCGTTGATGCTGCCACACATGCCGCCATAGTATTGTATTGATTGTGCTTTCCTTTCAGGGAAAAGTCATAGATGCTCATCGTCAATGGATCGTTCGACTGCAACGTCATCATATTATTCCTGATAAAAGCTCCTTTAGGTAATTCTCTGCTCATAGTCAACGGTAGTGGGTTAGAGTTTAATGGATAGTGGTTAAGGTTTTCCATGGTTACGGGATCATCTTCATTATAAATAAAGTAATCACCTGGTTTCTGGTACTTCATGATATTGAACTTGGACCTGATATAGTTTTCAAACTTGTAATCATAGCGATCCAAATGATCTTCTGTGATATTCGTGAGCAAGGCTATATCGGGCCTGAAACTTTCAATATCGTCGAGCTGAAAACTGCTGATCTCAGCTACATAAATTTGTTTTGGATCTGTCGCTACCTGCCTGGCAATTGAATTCCCAATGTTCCCCACCATCGCACAATCAGCACCACCTTCTTTACAGATGTGATAAGTCAATGCGGTAGTGGTTGTTTTCCCATTGCTCCCCGTGATGCCGATGATCCTTCCATTCTTCCGATGCCTGTAGGCCAGTTCCATCTCACTGATCAGTGGAATTCCTTTTGCTATCAACTTCTTCACCATCTCATTCTTGTGCGGAATACCCGGACTTTTCATCACTTCATCTGCTGACAGGATCTTCGACTCAGTGTGCCCGCCTTCCTCAAATTCAATCCCGAAATCCTTCAACTCCTGCTGGTACTTCTCCTTGATCCGCCCTGCATCTGACAAAAACACTTCATATCCTTCCAGCTTTGCCAAAACCGCTGATCCCGCTCCACTTTCACCGCCGCCCAATATGACCAGTCTACTCATACTGATTTATTAAAAATGGTTCTTCAAGGGGATGAATATTATATTAGGGCCGTTGCCCTTTCGAGCACTGGTTTTCCATTCAATCCCTTTCTGAGTATTACCTCAGTTTCAAAGACATAATTGCAAATACCACACACATCAGTGTCACGATCCAAAACCTCACCGCTATCTTACTTTCATGGTATCCCATTTTCTGATAGTGATGATGCAGTGGACTCATCAAAAACACCCTTCGCCCTTCCCCGTATTTTCTCCTGGTGTATTTGAAATAACTCACCTGTATCATCACACTGAGATTCTCCACCAGAAACACTCCGCAAAAAATTGGGATCAGCCATTCCTTCCTCACCATCACCGCCAGCGATGCTATGATCCCTCCCAAAGCCAGGCTTCCCGTATCTCCCATGAAAACCTGTGCAGGAAAAGTGTTGTACCATAAGAAGCCAATACATGCCCCGATCATCGCAGCGATAAAAATGGTTAGCTCACCCAGATTGGGGATGTACATAATATTCAGGTAGTCAGCAAAGCGCAGGTTACCACTGGCATAGGCAAACAGACCGAGGCATACTCCGATGATGGCGGAAACCCCGGTGGCCAGGCCGTCTAACCCGTCCGTCAGGTTAGCTCCGTTTGAAACGGCAGTAACAATGAAGATCACAATAACGATATACAAAAGCCAGGTATAATTGCGCAAACCCACTGGCAATAGTTTGGCATAATTGAACTCATGACTTTTTACAAACGGAATGGTGGTGATGGGTTCATTTGCTTCTACAAAATATCGCTGGACTCCATCTATTTTAATCGTTTTCAGATTCTGAATGCCTGCTGTATTTCCGGAGTATTCGCGCCATGTTTTGGTACTGGGACTAAAATATAAAGTGGCGCCTATGATGATACCGAGTCCAACCTGACCAAGAACTTTTGACCAACCTGCCAGGCCATCCTTATCACACTTCTTAAAATCTTACCCCATCTCCTGGATCCGCTTCTTTTCTCTTAACTTCAGCAGGTCGTCA
>JANMHK010000328.1:0-2172 GCA_031375135.1 Sphingobacteriales bacterium
CCTTCGAATCCAAGCATCCGGATATATCCATAGCTGATCAGAAGAATCGAGGTACTGCCATATGGTGCGGCGCTAACTGCTGTATGAACGTCTTTTGCTTCGCCTGTGAAAACATGGCCGGGGAGGAATGGGGCAAGATGGGATTTCACGCAAATCGGTCCCATGCCAGGACCACCCCCACCGTGAGGTATCGCGAATGTTTTGTGTAGATTCAGGTGACAAACATCTGCGCCTATGAGGCCGGGTGCAGTGAGGCCCACCTGCGCATTCATATTGGCACCATCCATATAGACCTGGCCGCCGTGTTCATGAATAATCGCCGTGATGTCTTTTACGGTTTCTTCATATACCCCATAGGTACTTGGATAGGTGATCATGATGCCGGCTAAAGTATTGCTGTGCTGTTCTGCTTTTGCGGTCAGATCCTCTATATCGATGTACCCATTTTCAAGGGCTTTCACCACCACTACTTTCATTCCCGCCATCACAGCAGAAGCTGGATTTGTTCCGTGCGCAGAGATCGGTATCAGCATCACATTGCGGTGATGATCACCACGACTGATATGATAGTCCCTAATAGTCAGCAGACCCGCATATTCTCCTTGCGCGCCGCTGTTGGGCTGCAGGCTGCAAGCATCGAATGCAGTGATCTCACATAGATAGGCAGACAATTCGTCAACAATATATTTATAACCTTCGGCTTGCTCTGCGGGCACAAAAGGATGCATCTTGCTCCAATGGGTCCAGCTTAAGGGCATCATCTCACTGGCCGCATTCAGTTTCATGGTGCAACTGCCTAGAGAGATCATAGACGTGTTTAACGAAAGGTCTTTATTTTCCAGGCTTTTAATATACCTCATCATCTGGCTCTCGCTTCGGTGGGAATTAAAAACAGGATGGGTGAGGTACGGAGAAGTTCGTGTTAGCGATCCGGGTATATGATCCAGCGTAGCGTCAGCTTCAATACTGAATGCAACGGGATCCACATCGTTTTCAAAACAATTGATTAGGTCAAACAAGTCGCTGATGCTTGTTGTTTCATCCAGGGAAATACCCACGTGCTTATTATCAATGTATCTCAGGTTGATCATTTGGGATTCGGCCTTGTTTCTGATTGCTTCAACATCGTCAACAATGACCGTTATGGTATCAAAGTAATTTTGTGAAACTAATTCAAAGCCTCTCTCTTCAATAGCTTCCGCTGCAGTTTGAGTATAGAGTGCTACCCGTTTTGAAATATTCTTCAAGCCCTGTGCGCCATGGTACACGGCATACATCGCGGCCATATTGGCCAATAGTGCCTGTGCGGTGCAGATATTTGAAGTTGCTTTTTCTCTTTTAATGTGTTGCTCGCGGGTTTGTAAGGCCATCCGCAAAGCGCGGTTTCCTTTTGCGTCGATGCTTACGCCGATGATCCTTCCGGGTAGTGATCTTTTGAATTCTTCCTTAGTGGCAAAAAATGCCGCGTGAGGACCGCCATAGCCGAGTGGCACGCCAAATCTTTGGGCAGATCCACAAGCTACATCTGCCCCCAATTCACCGGGAGGAGTGAGTAAGGTGAGCGCCAAAAGATCGGTGGTCATGGCCACATGGCCTCCAACCTGATGTACCTTTTGAATGAATGATCGGTAATCTTCAATAGACCCTTTATCGTTAGGGTATTGTACCAGTGCGCCAAAATAATGCGCATCAATGTCTGCTTGTTTATAGTCGCCCACTTCAATGACGATCCCGATGGGAATTGCCCTTGTGTACAGTACGTCAAGTGTTTGAGGAAATACATGCTTATCTACAAAGAATCTGGGTTTGTCGATATGTTCCTGTTTGTTATGCGCATTGAAGAACATGGTCATCGCCTCTGCAGCAGCAGTGGCTTCATCAAGAAGAGATGCATTGGCAATTGGCAATCCTGTAAGATCCGACACCATAGACTGATAGTTCAGCAAGCTTTCCAAACGCCCTTGCGAGATCTCGGCCTGGTAGGGCGTGTACTGGGTGTACCAGCCCGGGTTTTCAAAGATATTCCTCAGTATCACGCTGGGCGTGATCGTGTCATAATAACCCTGGCCGATATAATTCTTGAAAACCTTGTTTCCAATACTGACTTCTTTAATATGCTTAAGGTATTCGAATTCCGTCATGGCCTCAGGTATTTTGAGGTCATGCTTCATC
>JANMHK010000357.1:0-2884 GCA_031375135.1 Sphingobacteriales bacterium
GTGCCCCAAAATCGTTTTTTTGCTGCGGGAACGGGGCTTGCTGCAGGGTTTACAACGATGATCGGCAACCTGGCGGGAGTTTTCGCGAATCTCTATTTTCTGGCTATGCGTTTACCGAAGAACGAATTCATTGGCACGGCAGCCTGGATCTTCCTCGTTATCAATCTATTCAAGATGCCTTTCCAGATCTTTTACTGGAAAAACATCGACTTGCAGAGTTTTAAAACAGATCTTTTCCTGATCCCGGCGTTGGCGCTAGGCTTCTGGCTGGGCATTAAGATCGTCGGCAGAATTAAAGATTCGCACTATCGAAAACTCGTGATCGCCCTGACCCTGGTGGGTTCAGTTTTTATGCTGTTTAAGAAATAACTCGGGCATCCTCCCACATTCATCACATTACTTCCTTAGTTTCTCCGCCACCCATTTATAGATCGCGGCTCTTTGCTCGGGGTATTGGAAATGCCCGGTGTTCAGATAAACATCTACCTGTTTGGGCGCAGTAATCACATTATAAGCTGCATATATGGAAGTAGGCGGACAAGTCTCATCGTTATACCCCCAACTATAATGTCCCTCTGCTTTTACGCCTTTTGCAAAATTCACTACGTCGTAGTAAGCGAGGGTTTTAATCACCTTTTCATTCGTGTTCCACTGCGGCCTTGAGGCATCAAGCATATGCGGCCAGCCACCTGCACGGCCCTTGGTATATCCGGTCAGATCACAAATGGCCGGGTATTGGGCGGCTAAATATTTTACACGTTTGTCGAGCCCTGCAGTTACAATACTCAGAGCACCCCCCTGGCTGCCACCCATGACGGCAAGCGTACTTCCATCAAATTGTGGTAAACTGAATATGATATCATTTGCGCGGATACAATTGGTATATACCCTTTTGTAATAATAGCGATCTGCGTCCTCCATATTGAAGGTCATGTATCCGCTTAGGGCACCGGCACTAAGGTTATTATAAACGGCCGGGTCAAGGGTCACGGGGATACCGTGGATACCAATTGTTAAAACAATGATGCCCTGGTCCGCCAGTTCAAGATCTGGACCATAAGGACGAATGCCCGCGCCCGGAACTTGAAGCACAGCGGGATATTTACCCGGCTTTTTTGGCACACATAATATTCCATAAACCCGCGAAGATTCAAAGCCCTGGAAATTCACCTGATAGACGTCGGTCACCGCAGAACTCCGGTCGGGGAGCGGCAGCATTTTTAGGTCAAGTGGAATTTTTGCGAGTTGATCTGCGGCCCCTTTCCAGAAGCTTTCGAAATCGGCGGGCATCTGCACCGTCGGCTTAATGTTATCGACCTCGTATCCGGCCGTGGCGAGGTTTCTGTAAAATTTTCCCTGTTGGCTGGTGCTGACCACGCAACGCAGAAAACCAGGTTCTTTCATGGTCAGGGCCTTTGTGGTGAACCTGCCATCTTTTAAGACAATCGAATCCGACTGGTAGGGTTTCATGCGTTCAGGCCCTACCTGGTAGTAGATCTTTACATCCTTCATGGGCACATTATAATTCAGTACCTGAATGGAAAACGTGGCTGGTTCACCCAGCTTATAATCCCAATTGCCATGGTCAGGCGTAACCACGATCTCAACGGGCTGACGTGGTGGTTGTCCAAGGCCGACCTGAAGACAAAGCAACAGCAGGAAGGAAAGCAAAGATCTTCTGAACATCATAGATTTTTTTGTCTCCTGAAGTTATAGTATTCAAAGCACTCAAGCTACTCCTTTGAAGGGGGGGCGATCATGATATGTGCACGATGGGTTTCAGGATCCATGATCCTTGGCATGCCGCGCACTTCTCCGCTTTTCAATTAGGCTGGTCAAGCAAAGTAAACAGTGTTTTGAAAGCTTCAACAGTATCGCCAGAGCGCCCAGCCGGGCCCCGGCCATAGAAAGCATCAATAAAGCTTTCTGGACTTGACCACACTGTTTGAATGAATCCCCTGTATTTCTTTGCTACTGCTGGTTTCAGCGCCCGTTGGTAAGTAAAATAATCCTGCACCTGTAATTTGACAACTTCAGGTCTGTTCCATGGACATAACATGACATCAAATCCTTTAGTGGCGAAGGTCAGTGGGGTCATAGCCTGGGAAACATAATGCCAGTCATTGATCACCACGTTTTTATTGATCATGTCAATCGACCTATGCGTATCATTTTCACTGGCTTCCCACATACCCATCTTGGTCATTTTCGAGTCCAGCATCCTGTCGCCCCAGATCCAGAGCCTTCCTCCTTTTGATTCAACATGTGCGGCGATCTTATTGACCTCGTCAGCAAATAGTTTTGACTTATCCTTACCTGAACAACGCGGGCATTTTTCTTCCCCTATGTAAAATACTTCGTCCATACCGGCATGAAACTGTTTGGTTTCGCATACCTCCATGATCTCATCCACCACTTCAAAAACGACTTTGTGCACGTCCGGGTGTAAAGGACAATAGCTTTTGCAATACAGTTTGTCGTCATTCGGCCATTTATATTCGGAAGGGATTTTTACCCAGGGCGTTTCATCGAACTGGGGATATCGGACAAGCAGAAGGTTTAATTCTTCCGCCCAGGATTGATGACCCAGTAAGTTGAATTGGGGCACCAGTGTGATCTTATTCTTCTGGCAAGCCCTGACGATTTTTTTCATTTCTTCCCGGGTAAGTGCAGCTGATTGGGTGGTATCGTTAGCGCGCCTTTTTCGGCTCACCAACTCGGGGTGCGACGTATACCTGTAATTATAATCAATACGCAGGATCAGTGTATTCACTTTACGAGGTGCCAGCTCTTTATCAATGAAAGAGACAAATTGATCTACTTTGTCATAAGCAGGAGCGGAAATACAAAAACCCCTTACAGGAACGCGCTCTTTTCCGGAGGC
>JANMHK010000358.1:0-1503 GCA_031375135.1 Sphingobacteriales bacterium
CGGATAGGCGTAGCCGTAGCCAGCCATCCCGAAGGCGAATGGACACGATTTGACAAACCTGTGCTTGATGCGGGGAAAGATTCTACAGCCTATGACGCGATGTTGGTCTCTAATCCTTCAGTTACCATAGAACCTAGTGGCCGCGTGATCCTGATGTATAAGCAGGTGGAGAAAAACGGTACCTACAGGGGTGGTAATGTGCGGATCGGCGTTGCATTTTCGAAGTCCATGACCGGCCCTTTTGCAAAACATCCAACCCCGATCTTTGAAGATAAAGCAGCGAGTGGATCGCGGCCATGGATGCTTGCCGAGGACCCTTTCATCTGGAACTATAAAGGAATCAACTATGCCGTGGTGAGGGATGCCTCCGGTCGCTATACGGGTATTGAAGGCGCTATCGCCATGTTCAGGTCAGCCAATGGTTACGACTGGGCTCCAACAAAATATCCGCTTGTTATTCCAAGGGGAGTTTATACCGAAACAGGAAAAAGGCTGGACGACAGGCTTGAACGTCCATGGCTTATTATGGAAAAAGGTGTTCCGGTTTATTTGTTCGGTGCCATGGGCATTAATAAAAGGGAACATAGTATGAATATCGCCGTGCCTCTTAAATGGCAGGATGCGCCAAAGCAAGAAACGATGTGGTATGACAAACCGGCCGAGGACTGGCTGGAAGCATTGCCCTTAGGAAATGGAAAGATGGGCGCTATGGTCTATGCCGATTTTCCTACTGAACGAATTCAATTCAACGAATCTTCACTCATCACCGGAACTGCGGAAACAGCTGGATCTTACCAGCCATTCGGAAACCTGTTTTTCAAATGGGCACATTTTCCCGCTGCTGCATACAAACGTTCATTAACGCTGAACAATGCCATCCACACTACAACTTATGAAGCCAATGGAACCAGGTTTAAGCATGAGTATTTCGTAAGTCAGCCCGATCAAAGTATGGTGTTGATGATCACTGCAGAGCAGAAGGGTTCTATCACCACCGAAATATTATTGAAAGATGCAAGGCCAACAAGTTCCGTCATTACCGGAAAAGATATTTCATTTACCGGCAAACTCGATAATGGTCTTTTATATGAGTCCATCGCACGCGTAGTTAATAAAGGCGGACTCATTTCGTCGACAGATTCGAGTGTAAAGCTGGCGAATGCAGATACCCTGATGGTATTCCTTGTGGCTGCTACTTCTATCAAGCTTTTTTCGGGAAGGGAGTATCTCGGTGATCCCCCTCATCATAAACTCGCGGAAAGATTAGCCCGGATCTCTGTCAAAGACTATGCATCATTAAAGGATGATCATTCCAAAGATTTTTCCGCTTTGTTTGATAAAGTCTCGCTTGATCTTGGAAAGGAACCGGCCGCTTCTACCTGGGATCGTGTGTTGGCCTATAACAAAGGCATGAAGGATCACGCCCTGGAAGCTCTTTTATTTCAGTATGGTCGGTATCTGCTCATCAGTTCGTCAAGGCCCGGAGGCCTCCCCGCAAATTTG
>JANMHK010000398.1:0-10597 GCA_031375135.1 Sphingobacteriales bacterium
CCTATCACGGCCAAGGTCGCGCAAAAAGAAAGTGACCAAGTATTAAAGGCTTGTTCAAATCCAAAACAAATGCACCCTTAACCCATCGTGCAACACCAACTCCCGTTGGCCAATATCTTCAACAATATCAATTTTTCTACGAAAAGAAGTGTAAGTGCTGCTATTTTATCCGGGAGTCTCGATGGGAATTATTTTGCCGGAGGTAATGATGTTCGATATTATGAGAAGATCAAAGAGTTAAGTAAAAAAATATTCATTCACCACAGTTGGAAACATACCATTGAATTAATCATGGGTATGGATACCTGCCTGAAAAATCCGGGTTATCCAGGTGTATTTGATACCAGTACCTCTAACCGGTCCATGAAACATTTAAAGAAAGTATATAAGAACAGAACCTTGTTTGAGTGGAAAGAATACAAGGAGTTGCTCAAATTGCCACCAGGTTATTTGATATACCTGGTGAAAAGAGTGCTAAAAGCAAAAGTCGGGAAATACGGCTTTTCTTCCTTACGATCCTATGAATATGATTTATCCAAATTGGTATTTAAGACAGGAGCTACGATAGAAATCCATACTACGAGTGGAGAGATAATAAAGGGAAATTGTATTGTGCCTAAAGGATTTGCAGGGGATCCTGAAAAAGCGCTTAGCGTGTATGAAAAATTTGAAAGAGAATGTAGTCCAGTTTATGGCCAGTTACCTGCATCAGCACTCTTATCTCAGATCATGAAATCTGGTTTTCCGTTGATGGAAATGGTGGTGTAATTTTTGGTAATTACATGCCATTAGCCAACGGCTGATCATTTAACCTCTTTCCGGTTGCCTTGTACAAAGCGTTTGCTAAGGCACCGAAAGTGGGCGGGAAGGTAGGCTTACCCATTCCGGTTGGATCAATATCGGAAATTAGTCTTTGTGTCCTCCAATTTTGTATAGTCTTTATCGAGACCTGAAGCCTTTAGGAGAGTTCTTGGGTGGTATATACCTTTATTCCACCGGGCTCGGTTGTTTGGATCAGAAAAAGTTGACCTTGTTTTTTTAACATCCTCCATTAGTTGGTATGGCATAAATCACGTTGCCTGAAACAGATAAATTGAAGACCTTACCTTCTATAGAAGGAAGTAACAGTTTCCATGTTTTTCCTTTATCTGATGATCTGAAAATGCCGTCAGGATGAGTACAAAAGAAGTTTTCACCAACCTGGATAATTGAAGCCATGAAGGCTTTCACACGAGGGCGATCATTCCAGGTCCGCCATATTGAATCAATAAAAACTTTGTCCTGAAGGCCGGCCTTTGCCAAACACATCTTACTCCCACTGCTGAGATGAAGATCCCCTTCTTACGTAGCTCGTTGCAGGCCCTGGATTGGCCAAAGGCAGGGTTATCAAAAGCCATCTGAACAACCGCCTCTTCTACGTCAGGCTCTACCCTGTTCTTGGGAATAGGCTTGCGACGGCTGATTTCCCGCAAAGCTTCCTCACCACCGATATGGTATAGCTCCTTGATTCGATAGAAGCTATCCCGGCTGGTGCCCGTGGTTACTTAAATTTAATCCCAATTGTCAGATCAACTCTTAACTTCTACAGATGATCACCCATAACATTGGTTAAGTGGCCGGACTTGATTACTTGAATTGATTTCCGATAAACTCCACTAGCTTTTCCTCACTCATCTTTGTCGTTGTACTGTGTTTAGCGATAACGTTTTTAAACTGAGGTGTGTCCGCCAAATATTGAATGAACTGCTCTTGCACCTGTCCGGTTCCTGTTACATGTATCTCGTCGACGTTTTGCATATTTGCTGCAATACTTTTGAAATAGGTCTGACGAAGTGTTTTTTCGTTGTTATTAGAAGCGTTTTCATTCGAATTGCCTTGCTGCCCTTCGTTTTTCTCTTGGGCCAGCACCAAAAACTCACCTGTATCTATTTTCTCTCTGCCTATGATTGTAGCCTGATGGGAATCCATCCAAATACCGAACTGTTTTTTGTTTTTATCTGACATAACTTTTATTTATTGTATAGAGAAATCGCCTGATTGGCGAAACTTGTCTTTTTGATGACTACTGCGCTTCTTTCTTTGCTTCCGCCTTCATTTTTTCATTTGCTGTGATCACAAATTCTACACGCCTGTTTGATGCACGTCCTTCCTCTGTTTTGTTCACCGCGATAGGATCTGATTCACCCTTTCCTATTGCAGTTAGCCGTGCTTTATCTACACCATTCTGTCCTGCATAGGTAAGCACAGAACGGGCTCGGGTCTCAGACAAGGTTTGGTTATAACTGTCTGACCCTTTACTGTCCGTATGACCAATGATAGTGATGTTGGTTTCGGGATACTTAACCAGAATACTATTCAGTTTATCAAGATTTGCTTTGGCGGTTGTATTCAGTTCTGAACGATCATACCCAAACAAAACTTTTTCATTAAACCGGACTATGATACCCTCTCCTTCCCTAATGACTTCCGCGTCTTTCATTTCCTTGGCAATGGCTTCTGCCTGCTTGTCCATATTTCTACCGATAATAGCACCTGTTACTCCGCCCGCTGCGGCGCCGATGATGGCACCCATCGCGGTGTTACCAGCAACCTTGCCAATTACAGCACCTACTACGCCTCCACCTGCCGCACCAATCACAGCACCTTTTTGGGAACGAGTAGCTGTACTACATCCGGCTGTAAGCACCAATAAGAAAGCTATTAGTAGCGTAATGGGCAGACTTTTGCTCATCCTCATTTTACCATTTTCTAAACTGACATCGTAAATCTTTTTTATCATCTTTAATATTATCAACTAGCAGAATTACCAGTAACGATGCAAGGTAGCTTTTCAAGATGGGCATTAATGTTAAGGGACAGCTTTGGGAGCTGTCTTTGGGCTACTCAAGTCTCGAATTTACACCGGTGACTGGGTGATTGATGATAATGGCTTGATTAAATTAAGCAAGAAATAGCTTGGCTGTTGAGCAAGGATAAGCTTTGACAAATATCAACTATGCAGGATGTTCATTTTTCTTCAGGCAGTTCAGTGAGTAAGCTAGTTAAGTCGAGTGGTCGGGTAAACATTTGTAACGTCCCGTCTTCATGCCAGGGCCATTCCTCTTTCGGTTTGTCCCAATAAAGCTCTAATCCGTTTTGGTCAGGGTCGTTCAAATAGAGTGCCTCTGAAACACCATGATCGGAAGCGCCGGTGAGTGGATATTTTGCATTGCCCAGCCGGCGCAAGATAACGGCCAGATCTTTTCGCGTAGGATACAGAATAGCTGTGTGGAACAAGCCAGTTGCATTCTTTGGCGGCGGGGGCCCATTCTTACTGTACCAGACATTTAATCCGATGTGGTGATGGTAACCACCCGCTGAAATAAATGCAGCATCAGTACCGTAAGTGGTCATCAGTTCAAAGCCCAACAGTCCACAATAGAAGTCGAGTGTGCGCTGCAAATTGGCCACTTTTAGATGGACATGCCCAATCCTGGTATTCTCCGGAATGATATAGGGTTTTTCTTGCTCCATGATCACTAAAGATTAAAGGTCAATATTTTATTTGACTCGGCATTACATCAAAATTATAATTCTTGTCATGGAGAATTTGATATACTTTAAGAATGACCTGTCGGTCGTGTGTCTACAATTTTCAAAATACCTAGAATGCTAAATGATCATTTAATATTCTAAATTCCGTGGGCCAGGTGATGCTTTTTATGGAGCCATTTATTCAATTAATAACACAGGTAGGCGGAGCCAGCTCCTACGATCGCCCCGGCAGCGACATCCGAAGGATAATGTACTCCAAGGTCCATTCTTGAATAACCTACCGCACTGGCCCATGCATATGACGGTATGATCACATACCATTTAGGAAATGCAATACTCATAGCGGTAGCAGTTGCAAATGCCTCTGAAGTATGGCCGGAGGGAAATGAAGGGCTGCCACCAGAGGAAAGTTTCTCTATGCCAGGATAAGATGAAAACGGCCTGGGTCTGTTCACTGCATATTTTAGTGAAGTAGATATTATGGCGGAAGCCAAAATAGACTCGCCAATATAAAGCCCCTTTTTCTTAAGCTCTTGATTGTGTTCAAGCAAGCCTATTGAATAGATCAAGGCCGGTAGTGCCAATCCGGCCGGAGATACTGAATTACTAACAAATTCAAAGGTATGATCCAGGGCATGAGCTCTTTCCAGGTTAACCTCTTTAAGCAGATTTATGTCAAGATTTTGCGAAAAACAGGTACTAGAGATAAGGGTCGCCAATACCACGTTTAGGCTGGATAACCGAATCAGTTTTTGCATTTCAATGGGTGGATATATTTAATGGGTGGATATATTATGTCAAAAACTGAAGGTAAGCGATATATATGCGGGGTAAGCAACATACCCAAGAGGGAGGGCATCTATTCACTCAGATTTAACTTTAGCAGGTAAGAGGGCAGTTACAGGGTATTTTGTCAGACAATCGGTATGGATTTTATCGCTCACCCCTGACACTCACTACCGATGAACCAACCTTTAGCGGAACAGTAAAACCGATCTCCCCGTTTGCTCCGGCGCTTATTTTTCTGAGCAACTGCCCATCTACACTTATTTTATAGAGATGACCTGCCTTTAAAGCTTTCACTCGATAAGCTAGTTTGCCTTTATTAGAAGAGACGTTCTGTTCCCAAGTGTAATTGTCGGGATTCCAATTTTTGATGTTTAGGGCCAGCTTTCCGGAACCTGATGATACCGCTTCCATCGCAGAAGCATCACTGTTTAAATGAAAGTATTCCAGTTTGTCACCTGATGCAAAAAAACCAAAGTCGGCCGGCGAACTGATCTTGAACCGGGCATTTGAAACCGAGTATCGGCCCTTGTCTAACTCGATCTTTAACTTCTCCCCACGGAAGCCATAAATGAGCTCGGTACCCGAAAGTTTTTCCGGAAGATGGGGATCCAGGTAAAGCCTGTTGTATTTGGGATTGATGCCATAGATGGATTTGTAAAGTCCTACTAATGCCAGGCTGTTGCCAGATAAGATGTCATCTCCCAAACCGTCCTGTTTCGATCGTCCGTATCGCTGAAAAGCAAGCCCGTCTTTTTCATAGCGCGCTAAAATGTTTTCGACGTATTTTAAGGCGAGATCTGGTTTATACGAGGCATAGGCGTTAACGCCCACTGCGCCCCACGACAAAAATATGTCGCCGTTCTCGTAGTTGGGAAAGGGGAACTGCCAGTCATTCCCTTCTCCGGGCGCATAGGTGTACATACAAAGTGGCCAGGCAAAAAGATTTTCCTTTTGCATCTGCTCTTCTGTGCGGTCCAGGATCGCCCGTTTCCGGTTTTCATCGTCGCAAATTCCATAGGCAATGGCCATGAAGTTCACAGGTACCACGAGGTTGTTGCCATGAACCGATTTATCCTTATCTAACCAATGCACATACCATTTGTTTTTTTCATCCCAAAAGCCACCCTCGCTGGTGGCTTTGTTGAAACTCTTTTTCATGGCGGCAGCATAGTCTGCATAGAACTTTGCTTTAATAGGATCACCCAATTGTAATTCTATCTTCGACCATAGCTCCAATGCATGGTATAGCTTCACATTCACAAAAGCATTTTCGTAAGAAGCCCAGATAATGTCGATCCAATCGCTGCCTCTTTTCTGGGTATAACTATCGGTCATCATTTCAACGAGGTGGTTCCCGTTCGAATCTCTTTTGAGCATGTAGTCTAAAGCTTTCTCACAAGCAGATTTAAAAGTTCTTGTCCAGGTGAGATCACCGTGCTGATCATATAATTCAGCCACATTGGTAACGAAGTCAGGATTTGAGTCCATCAGATAACCCCATTGCGCTTCATAAAAACCCAATTTGGTTGCCGTGCCGGCCATGGCATCTTCATCTGTGTAGGCCCATCTTGAAAGCACCCTGCCATCAGCGCCAATGGTATGATCACGGTAATTCTCCAGGCATTGACGGTATCCATTCGTATACAAAGGATCGTTGATAGCCACGCCCATTTCTGCAATGTACTGCTCGTGCAAACAGATCGGCCCATAGGGCGTGTGCCAGCTGTTGCCGCCAAAAAGTTGGGCGTCTATCACCCCGATCCTTGCAATCGTGTTTAATAAGCTTGTTACGTTTTTCCCATTGATTCCGGCCATCTTACCCCTGCTATACACTTCATTGTAGTTTACGTGTGACAAGGTGATTGTTTGAACATATTTACCTGCCGGGATATCAAATGAACTCCAGACATCCGTTTTTCCACGAATAAATCTTCGGCGCCTGGTGTCCGGATCATAACGGTAATTCATATTACTATCCGCAATGGCAACATTGTACACCAGCTGGTCATCTTGTGAACGGGTAAACTTGGACACGACCTGCTTTCCGGGCGCTTTCACGGATAGCGAGAGGCCGTTCCCGGTTTTGCTGTTCCAAAAAACAGAACTGCCTGAATGAACGCCGTAAGTGCATAGCTTTTCATTAAAAAGATAGAACCAGGCCAGGCCTCCGTAATCTAGAAACGCGCCGTCCCAGGTTTGGATATTTTTGAAATTCACAGAAGGGAAAGCGACTTCCTCAACTTCTATATTTTTGGGAATCTTTCGATCAATAGAGAGAATTACGTCTTTATCCGTTATCTGAAAAGTCCATATTTCTTCAATGGCCTTTTTATCATCCCCGTACCGGATATTGGAAATCACTAATCTGTTTTTCGCCGTTTCTATTTTTGGAGAAGTGGTGAGTTCTCGGGTGGAATAATACGTGTCAGCGGTCCTGATAGAAGAGAAGATCCCCGCTTGCGAAGCAACGACTGATTCTCCGTTGACCGTCATGTTCGTCACGACGCATTTTCCGTTGTAGTCCAGGGTCAAGCGGAGTTTCCCATTGCCAAACTCAACCGTTTGGGAGCTGGTATTCACTGAAATACGGACTTGCGAAAGAGCAATCGTACACCAAAACAAAAGAAAGAAATGACTTATTGTGATGATCGTAAACTTCAGGATCTTTTTTTTCATGGAGCCGCATTTAATTGCTGGTCTAATATAACGGAGAAATTTTCTATTCGAGGCATTTAATGCTTTTAGCATCAAAAGGGTTTTTCATTACATTAAGGCGGTTGCACATTAATCCGGCGTGCTTGCAGATAATTGCTAGTATCGTAAGTAATATATAGATACATTTAACAACTTAACGCTCGGTATGACGAAGATCAATTGGTTGATTGTATTGGGATTGCTTGGTGTGTCTATCGCTTTTAATAGTATACCCGGTAATAGAACTGTGGACACTAGCTCCTCGGCAAAAAAAGAATTGTTCATCAAAGAAGACAAAGCTGCCGGCACTATTTCTGTTTTCAGGTTAGGTTCAAAAGAACCCCTACTCATCCAAAATGCCAAAGCGGATTTCCGCCCTTTTTTACACCCCATCATAGCTCCTGATGGCAAGGGCGTACTGACGGAATATAGCCCCGGTCATCATAAACACCAGACGGGCCTTTACTGGGGGTTTACAAGAGTCAATGGCCGGGATTTTTTTCATAACCCGGGAGCCGGATACTGGAAACGGGTAGCGGCAAACGTAGTGGAACAAAAAGGCAAAGAGGTAAAATGGCAAACCATTTATGACCTGTTGAATGAAGAAGGAACTGCTATCCTTACCGAAACACAAAACTGGAGTATGCAGGAGGATGGCGGCAAATTTCTTATTTCATTGGAATGGAAAGGTGAAGCTAAAACAGATATCACTATTGGAAAGTATGATTACGGCGGCTTGTTTCTACGCATGCCATGGAAAGAGGGAATAAAGGGCGAGGTAATGAATGCTGCCAGGCAGCGCAACGAGAAAGCAGAGGGTCAGCGAGCGATGTGGGTGGATGTAGGCATTCAGGTAGAAGGACGAAATGATCTGGCGCATGTGGCCATCTTTGATCATCCGGAAAATAAAGGGTACCCGCTTCATTGGAGGGTTGATGGACAAATGGGCGTTGGGACTGCCCGTGCAAAGGAAAGCGATTGGAAAATAAATAAGGGCGAGACCGAAGTCATCCGCCATCAATTGGTAGTCTATACCGGCACGCTCGATGATACGAAACTTACAGAGCAATGGGGAAAATTCAGTGGCACCAATTCCACCTATGCTTTATGGCTGGTGGCCAGACAGGAAGGTCTGGATGCAAAATTCCTTACGGCCGATGAAGCGGTTAATGCCATGACCATCAAGAACGGTTTTAAAGTAAACGCATGGGCCGCCGAACCACTAATGACCCAGCCCATGGCTTTTTGCTGGGACGATCGCGGCCGTATGTGGGTTGCCGAAAACAAGGATTATGAATCAAGGGGCTATGGATTTTCGAATTCCGGGGAGAGCCGCATACTGATACTGGAGGACACCAACCGCGATGGCAAGGCTGATACACGTAAAATATTTATGGAGGGAATCGCCTTCCCGGCAGCACTTGCCGTAGGCTTTGACGGGGTGTTTATCGGTGCTCCGCCTAATCTTGTTTTTGTACCCGACCGTAATCATGATGATAAAGCCGATATGGAAGATATTGAAATCCGCCTGACGGGATGGGGTATACGTGACCGGCATGAAACACTTAATAGCTTGCATTGGGGACCTGATGGTTGGTTATATGGCTGCCAGGGTTTTGCCACACCTTCCAAAGTAAGAAAGCCAAAAGGTGACGGACGATTATACAAACACAAAGATCCTTTTCCGGAAGATATACTGGAAGGAGAGGGCACAGATATCAATGGCGGAGTCTGGCGCTATCATCCAACAAAAGATAAGTTTGAAGTAGTGGCCCACGGCTTTAGCAATCCCTGGGGTATAGATTATGACGCTAAGGGGCAAATGTTTATTTCCGCCTGCGTGATACCGCACATGTGGCACGTGATTCCAGGAGGCATTTATCACCGGCAAGGCGGTCAACATTTCAATCCTTATGTGTACGACGATATAAAAACCATCACCGATCACAGTCACCGCTCTGCGCATGGCGGAGCCCGCATTTATCAATCCGATGCCTTCCCTGCAGCAGAAAAAGGGAGAATATTTATGGCCAATATTCATGAACACGGGGTATTATCAGACGTGCTCCATCCAAAAGGTTCTGGTTTCAGTGCCAGCCACGCCGATGATTTTATGATGGCCAACAATGCACAGTGGGTGGGCTTTAGTATGGAGATAGGTCCGGAAGGGGGCCTGTATGTTCTTGACTGGCATGACGCCGACATCTGCGGACAAAAGGTTTTGAATACAGAAACTGGCCGCATATTTCGCATTGTTCCCGAAAAGTCGGAGGCGCCTAATTTTTCAGGAAGGTATTCAGATCTTAACCTGATGCCTGACGCTGAATTGGTGGCACTGCAAACCAATGCAAGCGACTGGCATGCACGGCGTGCGAGAATTATTTTGCAGAGTCGTGCTGCAAAAGGAGCGCTTGATCCTAAAACGCATGGCCAGCTTCGTAACATGTATGAACGCAATACAAATGCCGACTGGCGGTTGAGAGCTATGTGGGCTCTTCATATCACAAAAGGTTTTTCGGAAAGTGGACTGTCAAAAGCACTTGACGACAAAGATCAATATATACGGGCATGGGCCATTCAATTGCTGTGCGAAGATGGCGAACCCTCACTGCCGGTCACCACAAAATTCATCTCCATGGCTACCAGCGATCAGTCGCCGGTCGTAAGGCTTTATCTTGCTTCGGCCTTGCAGCGATTGGGAAAAAATACTAGTTGGAAAATAGTTGCGGGTCTGGCGAAACATGATGAAGATATCGGGGACCACAATCTTCCCAAAATGATTTGGTTTGGCCTTGAACCGTTGACGGCTGCAGATCCCGCTCGGGCATTAGCCATAGCATCAGAAGCAAATATTCCATTACTTGCCCAATACACGGCACGGCGGGCCGTAGATGCTGGTGCCATGGACGCCCTGATCAATTCCATCGGAGCACAGCCGAAAACACTGGCAAGTTTATTGGAAGGAATGATGAACGGAATGGAAGGAAGAACGGACCTTAAACCTCCGGCTTCCTGGCAAAAAGTATATGCAACTCTTAAGAAAAGAAACGATAGGAGTGCGCAACTGGCCATAGAAGTATCAGAACTTTTTGGCGATACCGAGGCGGCACAACGTTCGCTGACTAATCTTAAAGATAAAAAGGCGCCTCCTGAACAAAGAAGAAAAGCATTGGGGGCACTTACTGCACAGCAACGAAAAGAATTATTGGCAGAACTCCCGGGCCTTCTGGAAGATCCTGATTTGAGGGTGGATGCGATCAGATCGGTTGCCGCATTTGATAGTGAAAAACTTGGGCAGTTGCTTATAAAAAAGTATAAGGATTTAACGGCAGCAGAAAAAACAGCTGCCATGCAAACGCTATCGTCCCGACCGCGTTATGGCTGGGCGTTTACACAGGCGTTAAAAGATAATGTGATCCCTAAAAACGAAGTCCCCGCAAATGTTGCCCGCCAGCTTCGTAGAGTTGTTGGTAGCGGTTTCGTTGAGGTATGGGGACCTATAGACGATACGCCACTTGATCAAAGGGAATTTGTAAAATATAAAAGCCTTCTTAATGAAAAAGCCAGTCAGTCTGCAGAC
>JANMHK010000409.1:0-7034 GCA_031375135.1 Sphingobacteriales bacterium
CAGCAGCAGGAAGTTATGCTTGATGAATACGAAATCTCGGCGTTTCATAATATCTAGTTAAAATCCAACATACTTGCATTCATTGGCTCTTGAAACCCCGTACAGACGGGGTTTTTCTTTAAAAACTAAGGTTGCCGCTCAGCAATATGTACCTCCCCACCAGATAAAAGGACGACTGGGAACTACTGTAAGGCATTACGCTGCTTTCCCTGATTCTTCCAGTATTCAGAAGATTCGTTCCTGTTACATGCAAAACGAGGGAACCAGTTGCCTGATAGGAAATAAATAAATCCATAGCCGTGAAACGGCTGCCCTGTGACAAAATAAAGCTGTTATTGCTAAGTGCTCCATACCATTTGTTTCCGGCTTTCACCTTGAATTTAGCGCTGGAATGATGTTGCCACATTGAATTACGGGTGCCGTTGTTCCAACGGCCCATGCTGTAAGTTGTCCCTCCCCTCAGTTCAATATTAATAAGAGATTTAAAACCGCTGGTCCACCAACACGCCGTATTAACACCAGCTCTTTCTGAAATTCCTTCAACTCCGTTTAACCGATTCTTGTACCTGGCGGCATTTAAATTAACAGAACTCCCTATCCTGCCTTTGACTGCAGGAACAAAGCTCTCCCAGTTAAAAACCCCGGTTGCCAGTTTGTTATTGCGGGTAAGCCCAAATCCGAATTCGCTGAATTCAGGCTTTGCCGTCATTACCAGGCCATAATTCCTGGGAATAAATTTATAATTAACTGATACCGACCAGTTGCGTTGCTTATAGAAATTGTTGGACTGCCAGGTTCCCGATACAGTATGGGAAGATTCCGGACCCTGAAAGTTCAAGCCATTCAAAATGGTGCCATTACCCGATAAAAGCCCGATAGGATAAAGTTTGCCATATTCTGCAAAGCCGTTGAAAACCGAGTATTTGAAACGAATGGAGCGAAGTAAACTAATGCTATGAACATAAGATGCCGAGCCGGAAAAAACTGCAAAGCCGGGAACGTTCATGTCATTCCTGATTCTTTCAATCCCTAGTTCGCCCGAAACGCCCAGCCTTCCTTTTTTGCCGGTCTTAAGCCCTGCCCTAAACAACCCCTTTGCCTGCATGCCTTCTACATCCGAAAATGTGGGTTGGGGAACCAGGTCCGGTTTCTGAAACTCGCTCATGATTTTGTGTTGAGACAAGTAGGACATTTTCCGATATTCCGCAACTGCTCCGTATTCGTACTGCCATTTACCCTTATGACCATTTAATTTCAACTGCAGTTGAAAAAACTCCCTGGTATATTCAAATTCGTGGCCGTTACGGCGATAACTGGAATCAAGGCCCCAGAAAGAAAGATACCGTTGGGACCAATTGTTGAGTTTTTGCCCGAAAGATCCCCGAACATAATTCATACTCATCCTCAACACCTCCTTTTTCAACATAAAGGTTTCCAGCCAGTCCAGCCTTACAGCATTCATTCTATGCTTTAATTTCTCATCCAGACTGTCCTTTACAGTGCCGGATAAAAGATCGGAAAACCCGTTTCTTCTATAACCGGCCTGAAAGGCAAGATCAATTCGGGTAACATGCTTCTTACCCCTGTCTTGCTGAAAAGAACCGCGAACGAGTAGATCTTTTGACCTACCCTGACTGCTCATGACATTATTCAAAATCCATTTTTCCTGGTCACTGATATGTGTTTCCACAGTTGAACCCGCCCGATTGCGCAGGGTAAGATCATTATACCCCGCGAGGGTACTGAATCGGGAGAAACGACCAAGTTTGAAGCTGTTCATGACAGCTGTGCCCAGATCACTGTTGTCCTTTATATGCCTGTCTCCGATAGCAGGCATATTTATCGATCCGGTTTCAAGTACAGGAACCTGAATCGCTTCATGATCTTCTAAGTCGGTCTGACCACCTTCTTGTTGGTAATAATAACCCACGTTGCCCGCCGGATCGCGCGCAACATTATTATAATTGAAAAAGCCGAGCCATTTTATTTGTTTACCGATATAGATATTATTTAGGTCGGCAAGAAACCTTTCTTGCGCACTGAGACCAATTTCCGAACTGCCACTTAGCCTGGCCTTATACTTGGACGCGATCTTAAGATTGAGACCCACTTTATTCGTCTGCTCAATATTTCGCATCAGCCGGTTGTTGTTGAAATTGTCCACAACTTCAATTTTATCAATCATTGAAGCGTCAAGATTCCTGGTGATCATTTGATAGCCTTTATCAGCAAGATCATCGCCTTCGATAAGAACTTTCTCAACCGACTTACCGTTAAAACTCAATTTCCCATTAGGATCTACCGTAAACCCCTGAATATTCCTAAGCAGATCTTCCACCTTCCTGACCTCGGGCGTTTTGTAACTATTGGCATTAAACACGATGGTGTCTGACCTGGTAATCACCGGCAATTCCCGTTTGATCACAACTTCCTGCAACTCTTTAGTCCGTTCAAGGAGTGTAACTGAAATTCCATCCGACCATTTTTCTAAGGATGTATCCAGGTCGATCTTCTTTGTTTCGAAACTGATATGCCGTATCTCCAAACGAATGCTATTTCCATTGGCTATGGTATTAAGCACGAAACTTCCATCCGCTTTAGATATGGCGAACGCTGAAAAACCTGAACTATCAGATTTCAACCTGAGAACCGTAGCGCCGGCGATCGGTTTGCCTGCAGAACTTAGGATAATACCCGTCAATGTTTTCTGCTGAGCCGATAGATTTTTTATCAGGGCAAGAAAGATCATAACCAAAAGAATTCTCATTCCGGGAACTTTTCCCAGGTGAAAAATTGGATCACCGACTGTTGTTGACAGGTTAGGCAGTCGCCGGATGAACCTGCCCTGCTATTGCTCTTTAACCTTTTTATCAACTTCCTAATTTCTGCCACATGATCTTCCATCGAATACTTAATCTCATCAGGCATAATGAAACTTTGGGAACTGCGGGCAATGCCCGTCAGGCGAATAACAAGGTTTTCATCTTTGTCGTGCAGATCCACGATCAAGCCTGGAAGTCCGCCCATTTTCCAGGGCCCAAATGATAATGGAATGTCTGGAGTGAACCAGGCTATATATTTTCTGCCCCGGAAAAAGCTTTCAGCCTTTATGCAGGAAATTGAGTCTATTTTTTTTACCTCATCACTGACCTCCCATTTCATGGGATATAATGAATCAGTTACGAAATAAGTGTTGCCTTTCATATTCAACTCTTCAGAGATCAGCATGCCCTGCTCGGAGTTTATGAATACCTGGTTGCCGGTATCGGGCATGATCATGATATCGTTTTCATTTTTAGGAACGTATTTGGTTTCCTGAATGGTGTAATAGCGGGACCGGCTGTTGTCGATAAAGAGATAGCCCTTATGCATCCTGTCCTGCCTGCCTCTGTCGTACTGATCGTTAAACTTTACCTGGTATTCTATCTTTAATTTATCCTGGGCCTGGCTGTAGCAGCCTATTAGAATGAGGATCAAAAAAATATATTTCATAACAAAGTTTTTCCGGAAGTCTCTCTATAGTCAATGATGATTTAGTCCATTAAAATTTTCTTTGCTTCGTCAAGACAGCTGTTCGCCATTGCGATCGCTTCCTTACATGTGCTAGATGAAGCAGAGCACGATACTTTCACCGAAACCCCGGGCACCGAAATGGATGTTTCCATCGTAACGGTACAAACCGGTGGTTCTTCCTGGTCTATTTTACGCTCAATTAACTGGTCATTTTTCACTTCTCCTTTCCTTACATCGGTAGCGAAGACCGACACTGTACTCACGAGCAGCACTGCTGCTATAATCATTCTCTTCATGGTTCTGTTTTTTATGTTTTAAAAATGTTTTCAGAGAGACTTCCGAAAAAACTTCGACATGGTGTAAAACTATGACCGGTGCTGGCCTGATTCCTAGGTGATAAAACAGAATTTCAGGGTGTTTTCCCCGTTGGTTCAGTAAAAAATGGGCCGGGCCATAACCTGAATGGGAATGCTATATTTCGAACTCAAGTTCTCATCAGTTTCCCTTAGTTTTGCAACCCGGGAAACCCCGGGTTCCGGGTTTCCTTCACCATAAAACAACTCCGGAAGAAATGCCCCAGGATAAATCCATCAAATCAGTACTGATCATCGGTTCAGGTCCAATTATTATAGGCCAGGCCTGCGAGTTCGATTATTCAGGTTCCCAGGCAGCCAGAAGCCTGCGGGAAGAAGGCGTGAAAGTGATCCTCATTAATAGCAATCCGGCCACGATCATGACGGATCCGATGATGGCGGACAAAGTCTACTTATTACCACTGACCGTAGAAAGTATCGAGCAGATCCTCGAGGAAAACGAGATCGACGCTGTACTACCAACCATGGGAGGGCAAACAGCCCTGAACCTGGCTAAGGAAGCAGACGAATTGGGCGTATGGCAGAAATACAATGTGAGGTTGATCGGAGTTGACATTAAAGCCATTGAAAAGGCGGAAGACAGGGAAAAGTTCAGACAATGGATGATTCGAATGAATATTCCAGTTGCTCCAGCCAGAACGGCCAATTCGTTCCTGGAGGGCAAAGAGTTCGCTCAGGAAATCGGATTTCCGCTGGTCATTAGACCATCCTTCACACTGGGCGGAACCGGCGGCGGATTTGTGCATGGAAGAGAAAACCTTGACGAAGCGCTGAACAGGGGCTTGTCGGCCTCCCCGATACACGAGGTGCTGGTTGAAAAAGCTGTGCTGGGGTGGAAAGAATTTGAACTGGAATTACTTCGGGATTCCAACGACAATGTGGTGATCATTTGTACCGTTGAGAATTTCGATCCAATGGGCGTGCACACTGGGGACTCTATCACTGTTGCTCCTTCGATGACATTGAGTGACACTGCTTTTCAGTTGATGCGTAATACTGCCATCAGGATGATGCGGGACCTCGGAAATTTCGCGGGTGGTTGTAATGTGCAGTTCGCCCTTGACCCGGTTACAGAAGGCATTATTGCCATTGAGATCAATCCCAGGGTAAGTCGTTCATCGGCACTGGCATCAAAGGCAACTGGCTATCCGATAGCCAAGATCGCCGCTAAACTTGCATTGGGCTTCACACTTGATGAGTTGAAAAATCAGATCACAAAAACAACATCAGCATATTTCGAGCCTGCCCTTGATTACGTGATCGTCAAAATCCCACGCTGGAATTTTGACAAATTCAAAGGAGCCAATGATACACTTGGCCTGCAGATGAAGTCTGTAGGTGAGGTGATGGCCATAGGCAGAAGTTTCACCGAAGCGATTCAGAAAGCTTGCCAAAGCCTGGAAAACAATGCTGTAGGACTGGGTTATTATGGCAAAAGCATGATGCATGCCGATGAGATCGTAGAATACCTTAAAACACCGAAATGGGACAGGATATTCAGGATCAAAGATGCCCTGATGATGGGTATCAGTGTAAAAACTATTGTACAAGCCACACTGATCGACAGGTGGTTCATATATGAAATTGAAAAGATCTGCCTGATTGAAAAGGAGATCGGAAAGTATAAGCTGGACAATCTCCCCATGGAATTGATGAGAGAGGCAAAACACCATGGATTTAGTGATGAGCAAATATGCAGGATCATGAAAGATGGTTCCGAGGAAGAAGTTTATGAGAAAAGAAAAGCAGCAGGGATAACCAGGGTGTTCAAGATGGTAGATACTTGTGCTGCAGAATTTGAAGCAAAAACCCCTTATTTCTATAGCACCTTTGAAAACGGAGGCGTAAACGAAAGCCTTGTATCAGACAAGAAGAAGATAGTTGTACTTGGATCAGGCCCCAACCGGATCGGACAGGGTATCGAGTTTGATTATTGTTGTGTACACGGCCTTATTGCCATAAAGGAAGCAGGCTATGAATCCATTATGGTGAATTGTAACCCGGAGACCGTTTCTACTGACTTTGATGTGGCCGACAAACTATATTTTGAGCCTGTGTACTGGGAACATCTCTGGGAGATCATTGAGCACGAGAAACCAGAAGGCGTTATTGTGCAGTTAGGAGGACAAACAGCTCTGAAACTTGCAGAAAAACTCCACCAAAAAGGAATTAAGATCATCGGGACAAGCTTCGACAATATGGACATTGCAGAAGACAGGGGCCGGTTCAGTGACATGCTTAAACAGTTGGAGATTCCTTACCCTGAATATGGAACGGCTTTTTCAGTGGACGATGCTGTTGAGGTTGCGCAAAAAGTTGGCTACCCTGTTTTGGTGAGGCCATCTTATGTATTGGGCGGACAAAGGATGCGAATTGTGATCAACGACGACGAAGTTGAAAAAGCAGTAGTTAGCTTGTTAAAGCATCTTCCTGGGAATAAGATATTGATCGATCATTTCCTTGACAGATGCCAGGAAGCGGAAGTGGATGCGATCTTCGACGGGGAGAACTTCCACGTTATGGGTGTGATGGAACACATCGAACCTGCCGGCATCCATAGTGGAGACTCCAATGCGGTGCTTCCAGCTTTCAATCTTACCCCACTGGAAGTAACTACACTAGAATTCTATTCTGAGAAAATTGCGCGTGCGCTCAATATCAAAGGACTGATCAATATCCAGTTTGCCATCAAGGAAGGTAAAGTTTATGTCATTGAAGCGAATCCAAGAGCTTCAAGGACCACGCCATTTATAGCAAAAGCTTACCAGATCCCTTACCTGAATATTGCCACTAAGGTGATGATGGGTACACATAGTTTGAAAGACTTCACGTTTGAGAAAAAACTAAAAGGCTTTGCGATCAAAGAACCTGTTTTCAGCTTTGATAAATTTCCGGGGGTAAACAAAGAACTCGGCCCTGAGATGAAATCAACCGGTGAAGCGATAAGGTTTATCAAAGACCTTCGCGATCCCTATTTCAGGCAGCTTTACAAAGAACGAAGTATGCACTTAAGCAAATAAATGAAAAGAGGCTGTCTCATTAATTGGAGACGGCCTCTTTTCATTTTGGCCAAAGAAGACTTAGTTTTTTATTGTTGATTTTGGAAAACGAAAAAAACAGCCTTGAGTCAGGCTGCTTTCTTTCTAA